>JANNKF010000299.1:0-12935 GCA_031396165.1 Bacteroidales bacterium
CAGGGGGATGAGGTGAATTGTGCAGGAGAAGGGGGGAGGGGGATGAGGTTAAAATTAAGAGGAAGCAATGAATTATTATCTAATTTACAATGAGCGATATTTCAATCTTTGAGAGCAGAAGGGGCAGACTTCCCTGCACGGCACAGGAATGTTTTGAATTTACTACTGATTTAAAACATTTTGAAAGCTTTATTCCCAATGGCACCATTACAAACTGGACAGCCGAAAAAGAGTACTGCAGTTTTAATGTATCAATGCTGGGCACTGTAACTGTGCGGCTGAGTCAGAAAGAGATGTATACCCGGGTAGTTTATAATGGCGATGCTCTTAAGAAGAATGATTTCGAACTTATTCTGAATATTACCGACAATAATGAACTCCCGGCTGAGGTAAACATACTCCTTAAGGCAGAGCTCAATCCAATGATGAAAATGATTGCTGCTAAGCCAATTGAACAGTTCCTCGGTATGCTAATCACGGAGATGGAGAAATTTAAGGGTTGGAAACAACTTAATGATGTTTAAAAGCGATAGATCCCCGGGTTTCAGCAGGTAATTGTTTTTATTCCGGAACCACCATAACCTCTCAAAGAATAAAATCAATCTCTTTAAAGGAGTACTCTGTTATTGTTCCTGACTTTCTCTGAACCTGCAAATAGCCAATTTCCGAGACTGATACTATTTTTCCCTGGAACTTGCCGGCCTGGTCCCTGAAGCCGGCCCATTTATTCAATCTGAAGAGCTTTGATTTGTACCCATCCCTAAGTGTCCGGAAGTCCTCCGCCAATAGCTGTTTGTATCTTCTGTCAAGATCCGAAGCCAACTCGTCAAGACATAATTTAAGATCATAATCCTTCCCGGTAAGTGCTTTCATCGATACCGGATTAGGAGCATTACTGATAAATTTCACCTGATTAACATTCAATCCAACTCCTGCCACGCAGTTTTCAATTGAATTGCCCATTATGGTGTTTTCAATTAAAATACCTGCTATTTTGTCATTGTTTACATAAATGTCATTCGGCCATTTTATTGTGCAATCCGGAATATACCTTACGAGAAAATCACATATACCGAGGGAAATTGTAATTGATATAAGAAACTGGTCTGCCGGATTAATTGTGGAAGGGAATAATAATACGCTGAATAACAGATTCATACCATCCTCACTCTCCCAACCGTTACCTGCCTGGCCACGTCCCGCCGTTTGGTAATTTGTACAGATAATTGTCCCCTCTTTTGGACTTTGGCTCTTTAGAATTTGCCCCGCATGAGTATTTGTTGATGGCAGATTCTCCCTGAAAATAATTTCTGAACCTATAATCATGATTGTCAGTAGTATATGTATTGAGAAGAGTTTTATTTTTCTTTGATTTTCATTGCTGTGAAAGTTGGCATTGAAATTGCAAATTGGGTATACTGTACCAAAAGTACAGATAAAAGTGGTACTTTTGCGGCTTAATAACAAACTGATAATAATTGATGAAGAAAAGAACCGATGATACTGAAATACTTTTAAATAATATAATAAAAGGAATTTTTGAAAAAAAAGGACATGATGTTCTGAAAATTGATTTGAGGAAGCTTGAAAACAGAATAACAGATTATTTTGTAATATGCCATGCTCCATCGACTTCACAGGTTAGCGCTCTTAGTGATTCAGTGGAAGATACAGTACGAAAAGAAACCGGCGAAAAACCTTTGCACCTTGAAGGACTCGACAATTGTTACTGGGTATTGGTGGATTATGGAAATGTCATCGTTCATGTTTTCCTCGAGGAATACCGGAAGTTCTATAGTCTTGAATCACTTTGGGCCGATGCCAAAATTGAAAAAATGGAAGATACATTACAGAAAGCTTAATATCTATGACAGAAAATGCCAATAAAAATCAGGGATCGGACAAAAAACCTGATAAAAATTTAAAAACCGGGTTTAATACAAACTGGATTTTTGCAATTCTTGCTGTGTTGCTGATTGCATTCTCTCTGTTTAACAACGGAAGAACTATTCAGAAGACCACTACCAGCGAGATGAAAGCCATGATTGCTAATCATGATATTGAAAAAGTTGTTGTCGTTAATAAGGACCAGGTCAGGATCTATCTTACTAAAGGGGCACTCGAATCAGGAAGATATCCGAAAGTACCAAAGCCCGGTACAGGATTCAGCATGTCGGTTCCAAAAGCCCATTTTACGTATAACATAGGTGATATCAGCAGTTTTGAACCTTTTATTATTGAAGCACAAAAGAGTGCAGGTTATACTGACTCCCAGATTATCTATCCGGAGTATATAAGCGAGAAAAATTACTTTACTGAGATACTCTCCTGGCTGTTGTTTCCGGCCTTACTCATCGGATTATGGCTTTTCCTGATGAAGAGAATGTCCGGCGGTGGTGCCGGTGGTGCAGGAGGAATATTCAGTGTAGGAAAATCTCGGGCCCAGATCTTTGATAAGGATAATAATGTAAAACTTAATTTCAGCGATGTTGCCGGTCTCGAAGAGGCTAAAACAGAGGTAATGGAGATAGTTGACTTCCTGAAAAATCCAAAAAAATATACAAATCTCGGTGGAAAGATTCCTAAGGGCGCACTGCTTATTGGTCCTCCCGGAACCGGAAAGACGATGCTGGCAAAAGCTGTTGCAGGTGAGGCCAATGTTCCTTTCTTCTCGATATCAGGGTCCGATTTCGTTGAAATGTTCGTGGGAGTCGGTGCCTCACGGGTAAGGGACCTTTTTAAACAGGCCAAGGAGAAAGCTCCCTGCATAGTATTCATCGATGAGATAGATGCCGTAGGCCGTGCAAGGGGTCGTAATGCAAATTACGGGTCTAATGATGAAAGGGAAAATACTCTGAATCAGCTTCTTACAGAAATGGATGGATTTGGCACAAATATGGGTGTTATCATACTTGCAGCCACAAACAGGGCAGATATACTCGACAGGGCACTTATGCGTGCAGGCCGTTTCGACAGACAGATCCACGTTGAACTTCCAGATATTGTAGAAAGAGAAGCTATATTTAAAGTTCACCTCCGCCCTATTAAACTGGAGAAGAATTTTGACGTAGCATTTATGGCTAAGCAGACCCCCGGATTTTCCGGAGCCGACATTGCCAATGTGTGTAATGAAGCTGCACTTATAGCAGCACGTAAAAACAAAACCGTTGTTGAGAAGCAGGATTTTCTCGATGCTGTCGACCGTATTGTTGGCGGTCTTGAAAGAAAAACAAAAATTATCTCGGCAGTGGAGAAGAAAACGATTGCCTATCATGAAGCCGGGCACGCCACAGTAAGCTGGTTACTAGAACATGCAAGTCCTCTTCTTAAGGTAACAATTATTCCCCGTGGAAGAGCTCTCGGAGCCGCATGGTACCTGCCGGAGGAACGGCAGCTAACAACACGCGAGCAGATCCTCGATGAAATGGCTTATGCTCTGGGCGGACGTGCTTCTGAGGAACTTATCTTCGGTAAGATTTCAACAGGCGCACTCAGCGACCTTGAGAAGATCACAAAACAAGCGTATGCCATGGTTTCATTCTTTGGAATGAGTGAAAAAGTAGGTAACATAAGTTTCTACGACTCCTCAGGCCAGTCTGATTTTGGATTTACAAAACCTTATAGTGAGAAGACTGCAGAACTCATAGATGAGGAGGTTAACCTTATCATTGCTGAATCATATGTAAGAGCTAAAGAGGTTCTGAAGAGCAATATGAAAGGACTCACTATACTTGCAGAGCTTCTTCTTGATAAAGAGGTGATCTTCAGCGAAGACCTGGAGAGGATATTTGGCAAGCGCAAGGCTGACCTGATAAAAGAAGAGAATGAAGCTTTGGCTGCTGCCAATAAACCTGCCGCATTGGAAGCAAGCGTAAAGGTTGAAAAGAAAGAAAAGAAATCAGGCAAATCATCAGTTGTGAAGGTAAAAAGCGGTAAAAAGCCTGACGCAGGTGAAAAACCCGCAGCTAAAAAGGCTGAAAAAAAATCTAAAGTAAAAAGTAAAGAATAATACCCCCGGGAATTGAATAACTTTTTTAGAAGAACCCTCACCGGTGCATGGATAGTGATATTCATACTGGGAGGGTTCTGGCTGCATCCGGTCTCATTCTTTCTCACAGGACTGGTTCTGCTGATCGGAACTCAATATGAGTATTATCTGATGATCAGGAATGCCGGTGTCAGACCTCAGATGATTCCTGGGATCATTACAGGAATCACCGCTTACCTGGTTGCTACACTTATCGCTGCCGGCATTATTCCAAAGAGTTCATTCCTGGTTCTGATCCCTATGATGCTGATAATGATGGTAACCGAACTTTACAGAAAGCAGGAGAGACCATTTGATTCGCTGGCACATACGTTTTTTTCGGTATTGTACACCGCAATACCTTTCTCAATGTTCCCGTTTTCCGCATTTCTTCGAACTGGGCTCCATTCAATACTGCCGCAGGAAAATGTTAATTTTTCACCTGGAATCGTTATTGGTTTTTTTCTGCTTATCTGGGCAAACGATACAGGTGCTTATCTCTCGGGGATGTCACTTGGAAAGCATAAACTTATGGAACGTATTTCACCAAAGAAGACCTGGGAAGGATTTATCGGAGGTGTACTTCTTGCAGTATTTGTTGCATGGCTGCTGTCCGGCTGGCTCGGAGTAGTCGACAGCATGCATTGGGTAATAATCGCACTGATTATCTCGGTTGCAGGAACCTATGGTGATCTTGTTGAGTCGATGCTTAAAAGAAATTATGGGGTAAAAGACTCAGGTACTATTTTGCCCGGACATGGTGGTTTCCTCGACAGGTTCGATAGTGCAATATTTTCATTCCCCCTGGTATATCTTTTTATTTCAGTTTTTGGATGATTGACCGGACTTGATTAGTTTTATGCAAATTTTAGTATAATGAGCATTCATAAAGAAGGGTATAAGATATTAGCATTCGGATTTTTAGTTCTGTTTATCCTTAATGTTGGCGTTAACATTATCTGGGCAGATATTGAGCTGGTTAAATGGACCTTCATAATCTGTTCCTTAATGTTGTATGTGTTTCTCCTTTTCTTTTTCAGACTTCCTGCCAGACACCTTGAGGCAGATCCCGGGCTTATATATGCGCCTGCCGATGGTAAAGTGGTTGTTATTGAAGAGACAATGGAAAACGAGTATTTCAGGGATATGAGGTTGCAGGTATCAATATTTATGTCACCCTTTAATATGCACAGCAACAGATATCCTGTCAGCGGAAGGATAAAATATACCTGTTACCACCCGGGACGGAATATGGTTGCCTGGCATCCCAAATCCTCCGAGCTTAATGAAAGGAGTACTATTGTGATAGAAACCAGTGATGGTACTGAGATAATGGTGCGACAGATTGCCGGAGCGGTTGCACGAAGAATTGTAACTTATTCAAAAGATAATCAGGAAGTTGCTCAGGGTGAAGAACTTGGGTTTATTAAATTCGGATCGAGAGTCGACATCTTCCTCCCCATAGGAACTGAGGTAGAAATACCTATCCTTCAACAGGTTAAGGCTAACAAAACAATCCTGGCAAAGATCTGAACCACAAATTGCTATGAGAGAAATTGACGATAAAATTATAGAAGTAACTCCTGATGTAAAATGGATCGGGATCCTTGATTATGATATAAGAACTTTTGATATTGTAATGAAAACAGATTTCGGCACAACTTACAATTCATACTTTATTAACGCAGATAAAAAGGCAATTGTTGAGGTTGCCAAGGAAAAATTCAGTGAAACTTATCTATGGAAACTTAGAGAGGTTACCGACCCCGGAGATATTCAGTATATTATTCTGGATCATACTGAACCGGACCACTCGGGCAGCCTGAAATTATTGCTCGGTCTGGCTCCAGATGCAACAGTAGTTGGCAGCGGAAATGCAATCAGATACCTCGAAGATATAGTCAATACTCCTTTTAAATCGCTTATTGTGAAGCATGGCGATACACTTGATCTCGGAAATAAAACCCTGAAATTCATAGCTGCACCTAATCTTCACTGGCCCGATTCAATTTATACTCTGCTTGTTGAGGATAAGGTTTTATTTACATGCGATTCTTTTGGTGCGCATTACTGCTCTCCTGAGATGTTCAGCAAATTTGACAGGGAATACGCTTCAACCTACAAATACTACTTTGATGTGATAATGAAACCTTTCAGCAGGTTTATGCTTAGGGCAATTGATCATATCAGGCCGCTCGATTTGGATTTTATTTGTCCTGGGCATGGGCCAATTCACTCCGAAAATCTGAAAATGGCCATAGAGTTATCAGAGAAATATGCAGCTGAATATATGAAGATAACAACCGGCAATGAGCAAAACAACCTGCTTATTGCATATGTTTCTGCTTATGGTTATACAAAAGAAGCTGCAGAAATTATCGCCGGAGGTATTCTTGAGAATAATGATATCAAAGTAAAAATTGTTGATATTGAAAATATCTCAGCGGAGGATCTGGAGGCTGAAATAATTAAATCAGAAGGTATTCTTGTTGGCTCACCGACAATTAATCAGAATACTCTTCTGCCTGTATATAAGTTATTTGCTTTGATCAATCCCCTGAGGGACAAAGGGAAGCTTGCCGGAGCCTTCGGATCTTATGGATGGAGCGGAGAGGCTCCAAGAATAATATTGGAAAACATGCGTCTTCTGAAACTTAAAACATTTGAGGAGACCGGGTTGTTTAAATTTGCCGCGGCAGGTAAGAAAGAGGAAATATTAAAAGAGTTTGGACGGAAATTCGGACAGACTTTTCTTGAGGAATGCGGAAGAAGAAAAAATCCCGGTAATTAGCCGGGATTTTTTTAGCTTAAATTATGAGATTTTAACTTCACGTGTGATCTTGTTCTTTTCTTCCTTCAGTTTCGGAAGCGAAACAGTGAGTATACCATCCCTGTAATTTGCCTCAATGCTTTCCCTGTCAACGTTTTCAGGGATAGAGAAACTTCTGCAGAAAGATGTATAACTGAACTCTTTTCTTTTATATCCATCTCTGCTCTCTTCAGACTCATTTTTTGATTCAGAGGCGATAGTAAGTACATCATCATTGATGTCAATTTTAAGATCCTTCTTGTCCATTCCCGGCACTGCCAGCTCAAGACCGAAATGTTTTTCGTCTTCCTTAATATTCACAGCCGGCATCGAAGAAGTTCTGTGGTTTAATACCGGGAAAAAATCATCATCAAAAAGATTTGATAATCCGAATGGTCTGAAAGTCCTGGTTGCAATTGTTGGTAACATGGCTTGTTCCTCCTATAAATTAAGTTTAACATATTTTATTTACAATTACCCATTTTCAAAATCTGTTCCAAAATGCAAAACAAGACATAATGGCATTGATATTATATTAAAACGGACATAATGGCATAATAATATTTCGACATATTATGGAATTGGGGAATATACGATGGTGGGACACACCATCGTGACACGCCATCGCGTGTCCCTATGGAATCACCATATAAAATGTAGGGACACGCCATGGCATGACCAGACGATCATCGTGTTTTGTTATTATCTGGTTAAATCCTCATTTTCAATTTTTAGCAAATTTCAAAAATTTGGATTAGGTTTGTATAATGAAATGGATCAGATCATGAAAGCAACTTTTAGAAACCTGCTCATCTTTGTCGGAATTGTTGTGCTGCTTGCCTGTGTCTGGTTTTTCAGGAATATAGTTGTATATATCCTTGTATCGGGAGTTTTCTCAATAATGGGACGCCCTCTGGTTGATCTTTTATGCAGAATAAAGTTAAAAAAATGGAATTTTCCACGACCTCTGAGTGCCCTCCTTACACTTCTGGTAATCTGGGGGCTCATTATCCTCTTCTTCGTAATTTTCATTCCACTTATCACCACTCAGCTTAATTATTTTTCAACAATCGACAGTGAGAAGATTGTGCAGCTTATTGCAGAACCTATCAATAAGGTAGAAAACATTTTCAGGGCATTTAATAAGGATATAACAAGTGACCTGACAATACAGGATTACATTGTTAAAAAAGTGTCGGGGGTACTGAGTATTGGCATGATACAAAATTTCCTGGGTTCACTTATCGGTATACTTGGAAACCTGCTGGTTGCAATATTCTCAATTACTTTTATTACATTCTTCTTCCTCAAGGATCAGCGCCTCTTTTATGAATCAATATTAATGTGGGTTCCGGATAATTATGTTGATAATGTAACAAGAGCTCTTCAGTCAATACAAAACCTGCTCACAAGATATTTTATAGGTATCCTAATCCAGAGCACCTGTATTATGATCCTTATTACTATAGGTATGACCATTGTCGGAATTGACTTTCAACAGGCTCTTGTTATGGGCCTTATTCTTGGCATTTTAAATGTAATACCTTATGTCGGTCCCTGGCTCGGGCTCTTCATTGCCATCATTATGGGGGTGGCTTCCCATATGAACCAGGATTTTACTGCAGTGGTTCTTCCTCTGGTCTATTACATGATTCTTGTCGAAGTAATTACACACCTGATTGATAATATTGTTTTTCAGCCTGTTATATTTTCAAATAGTGTCAGGGCGCACCCTCTCGAGATTTTTGTTGTGGTTCTTGCTGCTGGATTTGCAGCCGGTATTCCCGGAATGATTTTGGGGATTCCTGCATACACGGTTCTCAGGGTTTTTGCACGGGAATTCTTTAATAATTTTAAAGCTGTGCAGAGGATTACCTCTAGTCTTTCGCCTGAAAATATACGTGGCAGGTATAGTACTTCTGTAAAAGAGGAAATCAAACCTGTTGAAGAAGAACCTGATGCGACTACAAAAAGCTGATTTATAATGCTTTCTCTTCATTTTAGAACACAACAATAATGAAACAGATCCTTTCTTATTTCGACCGTCTGTTCCGATTCTATTATGAAGGATTCAGGGGTATGTCAGGGTGGGGAAGAAAGGTATGGCTGATTATCTTAATTAAGCTTTTTATTATGTTTGCAATATTAAAAATCTTCTTCTTTTCAGATTTCCTGAACAGGAAATTTGATAACGATAAGCAAAGAAGTGAATATGTTCTGGATCAATTAATTAACTGACCTGTAATATGATTGAAAACGTTGATCTGTCTCTTGTCGACTGGTCGAGAGCACAATTTGCACTAACAGCAATCTACCATTGGTTTTTTGTTCCGCTGACGCTTGGATTATCATTTATCCTCGCCATAATGGAGACCATATATGTGCGTACAGGAAACGAAGACTGGAAACGTATTACCCGGTTCTGGATGACACTATTCGGAATCAATTTTGCTATTGGGGTTGCTACCGGGATTATACTGGAGTTTGAATTTGGGACTAATTGGTCAAACTATTCATGGTTCGTCGGTGATATTTTTGGTGCTCCGCTTGCCGTTGAGGGTATACTTGCGTTCTTTCTTGAATCAACCTTTGTAGCTGTTATGTTCTTTGGCTGGAATAAAGTAAGCAAAAAGTTTCATCTTGTATCTACATGGCTGGTAGCCATTGGAGCAAATCTTTCGGCTTTATGGATCCTCGTAGCTAACGCCTGGATGCAAAATCCGGTAGGGATGGCATTCAATCCTGAAGCAGCACGAAATGAGATGGTTAGCTTTTGGGCTGTTCTCTTTAACCAGGTAGCAGTCGATAAGTTCCTTCATACGATATCATCAGGATTCCTTCTGGCTTCAATGTTTGTTCTTAGTATCAGCTGCTGGTTCCTTTTGAAAAAAAGAGAAGAATTGGTGGCCAAACGCAGTATTCTGGTTGCCGGAATTTTCGGATTGCTCTCTTCTCTTATGGTAGCTTATACCGGCGACAGTTCTGCAAGAACGCTATCAAAAGTGCAACCAGTAAAGTTCAGTGCAATGGAGGCATTGTACGAAGGAAAAAATAATGCCGGTCTCATAGCCTTTGGAGTATTAAAGGAATCAGAAAAATCAATCGGAGAAAAGAAAGAGCAAGAATTCATATTTAAAATTGAAATACCGGGGTTGCTCTCTATTCTTACCGGAGGCTACAGAGATGCCTATGTTTCGGGAATGAGAGATCATATTTCGGGTAATGAGTCTAAGAGTATAATGTCGTTCGAAGAGAAGAAGGAGAGAGGGAAATTTGTAAAGGAAATGCTTGTCGATTATCAGCGGGCACAGATGATCAGCGATACTGAGCAGAAAGAGAATATCAAAGGGATATTCAGTATGAAGGAGTTCCGGAATGACTATTTCAGGTACTTTGGATATGCTTCAGTAAATAAACCTGCAGATGTTATACCTAGCGTGTCAACATCCTTTTATTCTTTTCACCTGATGGTAATTCTGGGTTTCACTTTCATTCTGATATTTGCCCTTTCAGTTCATCTTCTTTTCCAGGGTACCCTTACAAAGAACAAATGGTTTCTGTGGGTTGCATTTCTGGCATTACCACTTCCATATGTGGCAGGTGAATTGGGCTGGATCCTAACGGAGGTTGGCCGTCAGCCATGGATTATTCAGGATCTGATGACTGTAAATGAAGGTGTGTCGAATATAAATTCCGGTTCTGTAATTACCACCTTCATACTTTTCGCTGCCCTGTTTACAGTGTTATTGATATCCGAAATATCCATAATGGTTAAGCAGATTAAAATCGGACCAAAACATTAGGAGGAATATACCATGACTATTATGTTATCGCATTTGTTACTTCAGCATTACTGGTGGATAATTGTGTCGCTTCTGGCCAGCCTGCTGGTCTTCCTTATGTTTGTCCAGGGAGGGCAATCTTTCATCTTTTCACTACCTGAGAATGACAGCCAGAAAACACTGATAATTAATGCTTTGGGTAGAAAATGGGAATTTACTTTTACAACCCTTGTAACATTCGGTGGTGCCTTTTTTGCCTCCTTCCCACTTTTTTATGCAACGAGTTTCGGTGGAGCTTACTGGGTATGGATTGCTATATTATTCAGCTTCATTATTCAGGCTGTTGCCTACGAATTCAGGTCAAAACCTGATAATATCCTGGGAAAGAAGACATTTGATGTTTTTCTTTTACTTAATGGTTTATTGGGTCCGTTTCTTATAGGAATAGCGGTAGCTACATTTTTTACGGGCGCGATGTTCACGCTCAGCCGGACGAACCAGGTTCACTGGGCCACCCAGTGGTACGGACTTGAAGCTGTGTTGAATATCAGAAATCTGGCTCTTGGAATTGCGGTATTATTCCTGGTAAGAGTAAATGGATTATTATATCTTATTAATACTATTGATGATGAACCCCTCAGAAAGAGTGCAGCTAAAAGAGCAGGATATAATTCAATACCATTTCTGGTATTTTTTCTCTTTTTTGTTATCTCACTCCTTGTTTCAGATGGTTTTGCAGTTCATCCGACTACCGGGAAAGTATCTATGGAAAATTTTAAGTATCTCCATAATTTTCTTCAGATGCCTATTGTACTTTTCCTCTTTCTGGCAGGAATTATAAGTGTCCTTTATGGCATTGGTGTTACAATAATCCAAGGTGCAAAAAATGGCATCTGGTGCACAGGATCAGGAACTGTTCTGGCAGTTTTCTCATTATTCCTCGTTGCCGGATTCAATGGAACTTCATTCTATCCCTCAATTTCTGACATACAGAGTTCATTGACAATAAGAAACGCTTCTTCGAGCCTTTTCACATTAAAAACAATGATGTATGTCTCCTTTATTATACCATTTGTTCTTGCTTATATCTGGTATGCATGGAGAGCAATAAATAATACAAGAATGACAGAGGACGAAATGAATTCAGGTGAACATAAATATTAAGGCCATCGTCTGACGCCTGACGCCTGTAGCCATACGCCTCCGGGTATAGATTTTAAGACTTAACATTTAGATATATGTACTTATCCCAAATCCTCGAATACCTTATCTGGCCGGCATTCATTATTCTAAGCTGGTTTATTATCAGATTTGCTCTCAGTATATACAATAAGAAATTTCCCGACACTGAGGAATGATATTACAGGCCCAATGGTTACTTTTCAGAAAAGTAACGATAAAAGTGAAGCAATAATGTAAATTGGTATTATTATCGGGGCACCACCTATGCCAAAAATCATAAAGGCTATTATTACCTGAGTAAGAAGAATATACCTTCCCTCATTACCCTTGAATTTAAAATTTGACACTTTAAGGGAAAGCAAAGGAATCCTGCTTACCATAAGAAGAGATAGCCCTGTTGTTAAAAAAATAATCGATACCGGAGATTCTGTAAATGAGCTGAACAGAGGTGATTTTGAATAATTACCCGCTATTATGAAAGAAATTACTGCAATAGCATTTGCCGGGATAGGTAATCCCTTAAATGTTGTTGATTGCGACGTGTCAGTGTTGAATTTTGCCAGTCGTAATGCTCCGCATACCGGCATTATGGCTGGTATGATCAGAATAAGTGTAGGGAATACACTTCCTGAATTTACGAATGAGGGACTATATAGTTTAAGTGACTCATTCAGAAGCTGGTAAATGATGAAAGCCGGGGCCACTCCAAAGCTTACAACATCTGCAAGTGAGTCGAGTTCTTTACCAATATCGGAGTATGCCTTTAATAATTTTGCCGACAAGCCGTCGAAGAAGTCAAAAACAGCTGCGGCGAGGATCAGCCACGATCCTGTCAATAAATCGCCCTGAGCTATAAAAATTATTGCAATAAATCCTGCTGTAAGATTGAGTGATGTGATAAAATTTGGAATATGTCTTTTCATTTATAATCTGTCAGAAGTAAAACGAAAAGTAAAAATAAGATAATTTTCAGGATGCCTTACAGATTATCAAAAAGGAATTACCTGAAATGAATACAAAAAACATAATGTCTTTTCTGAATCTGCGCACATCTGCGTGATCCGCGGGAAATTATTAGCTTCTGCATATCCCTCCAGTTAGCAATCTGAGGCTGTCGGGATCGCATATAAGTACT
>JANNKF010000325.1:0-3997 GCA_031396165.1 Bacteroidales bacterium
ACCCGCCTGAGCCGACCTGAGCGCCAACTTCAACTCTTGAAGTATCCCAGATCTGAACCTGAGGAGTTCCTCTGAGGTAAATACCGCTATCGCCGGCTTTTGTTATCTTCCAGTCAGTAAGCATCTCAAAATCGCCATAATCCTTTATGGAACACAGGTTATCACCTTTCCCATTGAACCAGATGCAACCATCTTTTACACTCCAGTTTGTGGCTACTTTATTATTTGCTTCTGCCTGTTTCTTAGCAAGTTCAGCAGGTTTCATTTTTGCCCTGGCAACAGGATTTTCCACCAGACCCTGCCAGCCGGAAAGATCTTTACCATTAAACATCGATACAAATCCTTCGTCTGCCGGCATCCCTGCTATGTACTTATTTACCATCTCTTTATCGTATTCACTCTCCTGTCCTGCGAGCTTTCCAACTGCATTCGTAAGAATTGTTTTTACATTCTCCCCATACATCCCGGCTTTTGAGGTTACAGAAGGCAATGCAATATACATCAGCGCTTTTGCAGCAGCGGCAGAGGTTGCAGGATCGTCCAGGTAAGCAGATACAAAAAAGAGAGTCTGATAAGTTTTGAGTCTGCCAAGCTCGGTAAGTACTCTGTTTTTCCTTTCTGCTGTCAGTGCATAAGGCATTATCTTTCTGAAGAGAAGCAGTTTCTGTTCATCCGTAAGACCGGCTGATCTGATTTGCCTTACATATCCGTCAAACGCAGGACCCTCAAAGGTTTTATTTCCCGATGCACAGATCTCATAAAGAGCAGATGAGGCGGAATAATCGTTCCATCCGGTAAGTGCTTTAAAGCAGATATCGCGCATACCGGCATTGCCATTTTCAAATTCTTTTTTTACAACAGCCAGAGCTTTGCTTCCACCTGTTTTTGCAAGAATCGGAATTATTTTTTCTTTCTGAATTTTTCCATCCATTGCAGATAATATTGTTGCTGATCTCCTTTCACGATCAGCTTCTTTATTCGCTGCTACGGCTATTGCATTCTGAATATCGGCTACATACTCAGGCTTTTCGGTAACTGAAAGCAGCTCAATAAGTTTACTCTGATTTGATGGACCTGCAAGACTAACCAGCGCTTTGATGGCTGCAGCTTTTAAAGATTCATCGGAAGAAGATGCAAATGGAAGGATATCTGTAAAATACTTATTGTCCTTATTCCAGGCCAGTATTTCAATTACACTCTTCTTAGCAACTGGCGGACCATCTTTTAAAACAGGCATCAGAAGTGGCATTTTATCACTTCCTGATACAGTCATTATGGCAGTTTTTGCAGCTTCCTGATCAATCTCACTATTGAAGATAAGCAGATAATTGATGAGAGAATGTAAAGATTCACTGCCACTTATTTTTACAATAGCTTCAGAAGCAGCCACCCGTATATTCTGATCCGGATCCGACAAGGATGAAGTAACGAGAGAAAGAGCCAGTTTGTCTCTTCTTTCACCCAACATTATAATAATCTCAGGTTTGGCTGCAGGGATAGCTTTTGGAAATAAATTGATCCATTTATTAACAACTTCCGTTCCGGAGATTTTCAGAGACATTCTCATTGCGGCATTTCTGTACTTACTATTTGAATGAGCTGCAGCTTTAGTCAGCATTGGCATTGCATCGATACCATGAAATCCGGTATAAATATCCAGCGCTGCAATTTTGTTTTGAATATTAAGGTCCTCATTACTTTTCGAAATCACAAGTTTGCAGATCTTATCCATCGTCTTAAGATCACCATTCTGCCCCACAACTTTCGCATAGTTGAGAAGTGCTGTTGTAGCTCCGGTGTGTTCCCATCTGTAAGCTACACTTTGGGCTGCTTTGGATAGGACAGGAAGAGCAAGCGGACTTCCACTCATAGCAAGAGCATTATAGGCAGATGCATTAGTGTTTACATCAATTCCTGAAGCCCATACAATATATTCATTTACTGCATATTGAGACTTCATCAATGCCAGTGCATTCATTACTGCTGCCGCACATGGAAGCTCTTTGTTTTTAAGTGATTCTGCGAGAACTGTCTCTGCTGTTTTACCTCCCGCTGCGAGAATCACAGCAAGGGCAGGCTGACAAATTTCCTTACTTCCAAGAAATTGTTTCATGGCTTCTACAGAAGCGTCGCCCCCGATAAGTTGAAGTTGCTTCATGAAGAAATCTTTCACTCCATTATCTTTCTGTGAAACAGCGTAGCTTATGCATCTCTTTTCCCATTCAGTTCTTTGAATCTCTTTCCCCTTTTGGGAAAGGAACCGTGTAAAACTCTCAATTGCAAATCTGGCCCGGGTATCATCGCCCGTTCCGGCGGGTATTATCATGTTGCAGATCTGTTTTAAGCCGGCGTCCTCCATCAAGAGCAAATCGCCCATCAGCTTATCATTTAACTGGAGATCGTTTACAGGAAATCTTGCCAGAAGGTCAGCCACTTTGGTTTCAGTAGTTCTTTTATCCTGCGGGTATGATAAGATCGGGATGAGCAGGAGTAAAAAACTGATTAAAAATATTCTAAGACTTTTCATATTTTCAAATTATCAAATTTTCAAATTTTCAAATTGTCAGATTTTCCAGGGACCACGCATTGGAGGGTTCATGAGTCTGTTGGCTCCCTCATCGCCAATGAATTGTTGTTTTACCGGATCATACTTAAGGCTTCGTCCAAGTCTGAGAGCGATAATACCCATGTTCACTACAGAACATGATCTGTGACCGTTAGATTCGTTCAATGCAAATTTCTTTCGTGTTCTGACAGATTCAGAAAAAGTACCAATCTGTGGTGCCGGATCGGGTAGTGAATCGATCAGTTTTTCCATATTTGGGATATCTGATTTGAAACCCTTGAAAACCTTACCATGCGGACCTTCAATATATGCTGCATTTTTGTCGCGATTTTCGCCATCAAGAATAATCTGGCAGCCATCGGAATAAGTATAAGTTATTCTCCTCCAGGATCCTACGGCATCATAATGTTGTTGCGGAGCATCAATTTCTACAGACACCGGACCCGTATCATCTTTCCCAAGCAAATACTGAACTGGGTCGAGATAGTGTTGACCCATATCGCCCAGGCCGCCACCATCATAATCCCAGTAACCCCGGAATTTTGAGTGAACCCGTTCAGGATTATACGGTTTATAAGGTGCCGGCCCAAGCCATAAATCATAATCCAATTCGGAAGGTACAGGTACCGGCTGAAGATTATGTAGTCCGCTCCAGTAAAATTTCCAGTCGTATCCGGTTATCCCGCTGACAGTTACCTTCAAAGGCCACCCCAACACACCACTATCTACTAGTTTTTTAAGTGGCCTGACAGTAGTACCCAATCCATAGAACGGATCCTTAAATCTGAACCAGGTATTAAGCCGGAATATCCGGCCATGTTTCTGAACTGCCTCAACAACCTTAATCCCCTCACCAATAGTTCGTGTCATAGGTTTCTCGCACCAGATATCCTTACCGGCTTCTGCAGCAGTTTTTGCCATAATTCCATGCCAGTGAGGAGGGGTTGCTATATGTATGATATCGATATCAGGCCTTGCGATTAATTCCCGGAAATCGTGATATCCGTCAATTTTCCCTCCAGCCTGGGCAATAGCCTGTTCCATATGTGTTTTATCCACATCGCAAACAGCAAGTAGTCGACCTTCATAATCGATATGACCTCTTCCCATTCCGCCAACCCCGATTATCCCTTTGGTAAGCTGATCACTTGGAGCTATATAACCCTGACCTCCAAGTACATGTCGGGGAATAATGGTAAATGCAATAGCAGCAGCACCCGTTTTCCTGAGAAAATCGCGTCTGTCAAGATTTTGCTTTTTCATAATATTCTGTGTTATATAAATTGTAGTAAAAAGTAACAGGCGACAGGCGACAGGCGTCAGGCGACAGGCGACAGGCGTCAGGCGACAGGCGTCAGGCGTCGGGCGTCAGGCGTCAGGCGACAGGCGACAGGCGACAGGCGTCAGGCGTCAGGCGTCAGGCTTCCGACT
>JANNKF010000346.1:0-5526 GCA_031396165.1 Bacteroidales bacterium
AAAAAAAATAAATAATAGGGGAGCAAAGCGCCCCCCTATTAATTATTGAATACTAGTCGTTAACTATAAACTTAATTGTGCGAACCAGATCGGCATCATTGCTGCGAACTTTAAGAGTAGCAACATAAATACCGTGTGGCAATGAGCTAACATCGAATTTTACCGAGTACTTGCCTGCAGGTTTGTTCTCATTTGCAAGAGTACTTATGCTGACACCCAGTAAATCATGTATCTCGAGAGTTACCTTTCCGTCTACCGGTAAAGCGTAGAATATTGTTGTATTACCGGTTGCAGGATTCGGGTAGTTGCTCAGCTGAAGTGCTGATCCGAGGTTTTCCTTAGCATCAACAGCGTTGATGATATCAGATTTCAGAATTGCATTTTCAATAGGCTTGAAGCTACCGTCAGCAAGTTCATTCAGAGGATCTGCTTCCATACCAACTTTAATTGATGATCCTTTAACAAAGGAAACAGTCGATTTTAGTTTAAGTATGATAAGTTCCTCCTCAACCTGTACGGCTACAGATGAAAGTGAATTCCATCCAAGTCTCAGTTCATTACCGTTCTGATCGAATGTAACAGGTACATTACTTCCCTTCAGAGAAACAGCCATAACTTCAACCATGTCGGATGGGATATTGAGAATAAGTGAAACTGCACCAACATCCATTTTTGAACCTGCACGTATTGCCAGTTCAAATTCTGTATTGGCTGCAACGTTCCTTTCCTCACCGGTTAGCATCTGCAGATTACTTCTGGTTTCACCCTTAGCACCAGGCAGGAAGCTGCCGTTAAAATCACCGGTTGCCATAGCCAGAACATTTACGATTGCACTTGTTCCTGATATAGTTACTCTCATGGCAGCAGGATTGATATTGGTTGTCCCACCAGCATTCCCGAATACCCATGATGGTTTTACAAACTGCTGATTCAGAACAAAATTTCTCTGAATTGCAAGAGCATCAGCCGCTGTAATGGAGAAGTCATCGTTGACATCCCCTGCACGGAACTTAACATTTGCAATCTGAACAGGGTTTGCAAACCAGTAGTTGGCTTCTCCTGCATCGGTTGAGTTGATTGCGCCTGGGAGTCTGCCATTATTATTGATAGTAACCAGATGGTTCCCCGAAGTTACGCCTGCAATCAGGTAATCACCCAATGCATTTGTATTTGCGGTTTTTCCATTAACAGTCACAGTCATGCCCGCAAGAGGAGCAAGTGTTAAATTGTTATACTTTACATTTCCGCTAACGTTACATAAATTTACAATAAGAGATGCTGCATTTGAAGTTGTTACACCATCAATGTTAGTCAGAACAGTGCGATACAATGCCGGAGACAGGTTAGCAGCAGCAGGAGTAATTGCTAATGTTGCTGTTGTTGCACCTGAGTACGGTGCAATATTAGTCAGGTTGACCCAATTAACACCTGCATCTGTACTTACCTGCCATTGATATGAAATTGCTGTAGCACTTGTAGCACTAACTGAATAAGTGAATGCATCGCCAACGCAAGCCACAACTGCTGCAGGTTGAGCAGTAATCTGCGGGAACCTGAGGGCTGAAGGAGCAATAGGAAGCGGACGCATCATACTCATATCTTCATGATCTACAATATGGCAGTGCCATACAAAACCAGGACCTAAGCTGGGATCGAACGGGAACATTAACTGAGCCGGAGTTGCATTAATAGGTCTGTCGGTAGGCGAATACCTTACTACAAAGGTAGTTACCTCACCTGGAAGAACAATCACATTATCTTTCCATCCTCTTTCTTCAGGATTTGCAGGACGAACAGGGCCATTAAGATAAGTAGCTATAGGAGGGTTTCCTCCTACAGCACCGTCGGTATTAATTGTACTGTACGGAAATGGAGATCCTGAACCACCAGGGTATCCGGCACCGGCAGGATATTCAGGAAGACCTTTTGGTGCAAATGCGGCAACATAAGCCGGGAAGTAAGTCAGGGCATTTATAGTCTGACGGCTTACAAGCTGCCATTGTGTAAGGTGTATATGAATCGGATGCGCATCAGCAGATATATTTATAATCTGCCAAACTTCCGTCGTACCTTCCAGTGGAACTTCAGTCGGGCCGCCAAAAGGAGCTGGTGCAGCCAGAGGAGCAAGAGAAGCCTCAAACCATGCATTATTTACAAGGACAGCTGCAGGGCCACCTGCTGCTGATAACTCATTCAATACCAATTGGCGTTTTACTACAGGAGTGACACCTGCAGAAAGAGCACCTGCGAAATTGGTAAGTTGAACTAATGGAGTAACAGGTCTGAGTACAGCTGGTGTAAGACTTTTGTCTGCAGCAACTGCCGGAGCAGGTAAAGAAGAAACCAAAAGCCCGTTAACAACAAACTGCATAATCTGATCATCTACTCCGG
Organism: Bacteroidales bacterium; assembly: GCA_031396165.1. Lineage (GTDB taxonomy): Bacteria > Bacteroidota > Bacteroidia > Bacteroidales > VadinHA17 > LD21. Next base: position 2,392 of record JANNKF010000346.1, read on the forward strand.
GAACTACCGCTAACCCAGTTGGATAAGGAGCGGCTGCATTGTTCTTTAGAGTAAAAGTTGTATTTGGAGCTATTCCTGTGAAATCGATGATTACATCGTATCTCTGACCCGGAGCCATAAGAAGTGTCTGTGCGGTAGCAGGATTGAGAACAATAGGAGTTGCAAGCAAACCTCCCTCACCACCAACCACTGTTATAACTGGTGCGGGGCCGCCGACTATTGTATTTTCAAGCCACATATTTAAAAATCTTGCATTGCAACCATCCAGAATACGGAAACGGTATTTACGCGGAGCAACACTAAGATAAGGCCATGTTTTACCATTCACTGTCATTACATCACCTATAAATTCAGGTGTCCAGAACGGGTGTAAATCTGGATTTGTCGGTTTTACCGGCCAGTATAGTTCTCCATTAACATTGAACATACGGTCCTGAACTGCAAGCTCGATTTCCGGGAGATATGCATTTGCTCCGTTAAATGTCGGAGTTTTGCCGACAGGAGTAACCTCCTGTACTTTATCATCACCTGACCATCCCGGAAGTTTTGCTACTTCTTCATCATCACCTCTCAGGAAATAATATCCTGCAAGACCGGTATAAACGTTTATACGTGTCAAACCGTCATCATGAGGATGGTACCAGAGTGTTGTGGCTTCCTGCATATTAGGATATGAAGCAAGACTTGATGAATTGTGAAGGAATCCGGGTCCAAGGAGGGAATACCCCGGCATGAACCATCCATTAGGACCACCATCTGAACCTGAAGGCATTTCGCCACCATGAAGGTGAACAACCATTGGGATCGGTCCTGTGTAAGGATCGGTAAGAGGATTACCATTCAAAACATATCCATTCATCATGAGAGTCTGGTCAGCCAGAATATTGAACTGACTATAAGTGACACCAAACAGGTCATTTCTATACTGTACTGAAAGAGGAAATCCTGATCTTGCTTCAATTGTCTGGGCAGGCCACATTGCGGGGCCAAATGTTACACCATTATCCTTTGAAATGGCATAAGCCGCATAATTGCCTTTCCCGGCATTTGGTGTTAAAGCACTGCCGATTGTACCTGTAGGAAGAACCATACCTCGTGGTAAAGCAACCTGCTGAACAAGAACCTCCTTGATAAGTAGATTTCCACCAGCTTTTGCATTTACCCTGAGTCCTGCAGCAAAATGCGGCATCGGATCAATATATTTTGGAATTGAAGCTGGAAGGATCGCTGCAGCGAAAGGATAGTAATTAATAATCTTAACCGTTGGTGCAGCGGGAGTCATCCCAAACGCGTCGGTATAAGTGACACTTACCGCCTGTTGGTTTGTAGGATTTGTCCAGGTAACAGTTATGGAATTTGTAAGAGTTCCAAGGGTTATAGCGCCCGCAGGTAATGTTACAGTCCAGATGTAATTTGTCATTCCGGGTTCAGTTGTATAAATCTGACCAACTGTAATACCACCACTGATAGTTTCAGGCAGACCAAGGCCAGCAGGTCCAGTAATAGTAGGCACCGGACGGGCAAAACTGATGGCAGAACCAATAAAGTAAGTGGCCATATTAGCAGTTGTTATTGCCGGCACAAAGACTACTGGCACCGGAGGTGTTACATCGCATGCTCCCTGTACTGTACTCCATGTCAAAGGAGTAATCCCACTAACAACACCTGGTTTTATGGTGAATGTAAGGGTAAAGAGAGTATTGACAGGTAAGCCAAGAACGACAGCAGTTGCCGAGGCATAACTTAGGCTGATAGTTCCTGACTGATCGGAAACAGGTGTTGTAACGGGGTTTCCCGGAAGCAAACCTGAATTTACAGTGATCCCTGTATAAACGAGTTTCGTGGGATCAAAAATAAGTTTCATTGAGATGTTCCCCACATTGGTAAAACCTGTGACTGTGACAGGCACAGTATAGATTCCGTTTGCCAGTGTAGCAAGCCCCACAGTTGTTGTTGGAGGGGCCTGGCCAAAGAGGTCAAAAGCCACCAGCAGAAGAACAAGCATTGGGATGACAATTTTTGAGTAAAATTTTGTTCTCATCGTGTGATTGAATTTTAGTTAAAAATTAAATTTGAGAGAATTGAATATGTAATAAAAGAGAGATGTTCACTTTTCAGTTTTGATACTAATCTCATTATGGGGGTGTGTAGATATGTTTCATAAAATTCGTCTTCTACGATCTTTAAAATTGGTAACATATTAATAGTCGTAAAATTAGGAGATGAATAACCTCAGGGAATTAAGATGAAATTAATTATAGATTAGCGTTTCATTAATGATTGATTAATTTAAGATTAAGAAATGAGACAGGATGAAAAGGACAGGCACCTATCTCAGTGAAGAAGTGATAGTTACATTTTTCAGACTATTAGACAATATCCTGATATCCGACTATTTGTATTAATAATTCGGAAAATAAATTGCTTCTTAATATTTAACCTTAACGAAAAAGGTAAAGCTTCTCCCCGGACGGGCAAAATGTCCCCAGTCGAGATGTTCATAATAAAAGTTATTGAACAGGTTTGAGACACCTGATCCAAGATCTATCATTATATCGGAGAACATTAAATTGTAATTGCGGATACCTCGGTATGCATCGGGATGACATTCTCCGAAAGTTGTATATTGCAATATTCTGCTAATACACAGGGGATCCCTCGCTATCGCTCGGGATGACAACGTGCTTTGGAGTATTAGGGGGAAAAAAGTGGCGATTCGACCCCTGAATTTTAAATTACAAAGATTTTTCATCGAATCGCCACTTTTTTCCCCATTGTGACCACGCAAAACCCTGTCATCCCGAATCCGCCGGCTGGCGGACGAGGGATCCCCAAAGTGCATAAGGAAATTTTCCGTTAATCCAAAAACATAAGTTAAAACTTCAGTGGAAAAATTGCTTCTTAATATTTTACTTTAACAAAAAAGGTAAAGCTTCTCCCCGGACGGGCAATATGTCCCCAGTCAAGATGCTCATAATAAAAGTTATTGAACAGGTTTGAGACACCAAAACCAAGATCTATCATTGTTTCGGAAAACATCAGGTGATAGCTGGCTTTTATATTAAAGATTGAAAATGAAGGTGTTGTAGTTTCTCCATATTGCGTATTAATGCGGTTCTGGCTGAAAGATGTCTC
>JANNKF010000394.1:0-1520 GCA_031396165.1 Bacteroidales bacterium
GTTATCCCATAGGACTTACCTGAAGACGAATGAATGAACCTGGATTTCATTCCATTCGCTTCACAAATAATACCCACATGCCCGATACGACTACTGTCAGCATAACCATAAAAAACTAACACATCGCCTACGCTAAATTCCTCAGGCTTAAGTGCTGTTCCTAAGGTTTTGTATTCCGCGGATGACCGGGGCAGATCAATCCTGAAATTCTTAAAAACAAAATAAACAAAACCAGAACAATCAAAACCATTGGCTGGATCAATGCCTGCAGGACGATAATTCGTGCCCAGGTACTTCTTTGCAAATGCGATGACATCTTCCCTGTTAATACCAATTTCACTATTTACAGTCTTAACCGGTTCCTCATGGCGCATATGGCACGGTGAATGGAATGAACAGGTAATCAACACGGTTAGTATCAGGAATGAATATTTTTTAAGCATCTGATTCGATTTAGTTTCCAGAGTGGTTACGTGAACAAGCAGGCCTTACTCACAAATCACCGATATATGGAAACGGATATTCCGGGAGGTTTTCACTGCAGATTGTTCTAAAAAGTCCTTGCACTACATTCAAAAATAGACTTTTTATTCGATATTCATCGGATTGAGGAATATTATCCAAGCGTAATACCCGACAAATCCCAAAATTCTAATTTTAATCGGGCAGTGCCTATCTTGTTTATTTTTTGAAGAAATATAATCATATTCATTTGATTATCTGATATTTATGATAAAGACTATACGTAAATTTGCGGCGTCCCATTTTCATAAATTGTGATACTTTAACGCATCAAACGATATTATACGGGGGCGGAATAGTTAAGAAAGTTAACTTAGCCAAATGAGAAAGCATCTTTTATATCTTATTTTCTTTCTGATTCCGGTCATTAATCAGGCCGGTTCAGAAAAATTAGTTCCGGGTATAGAAGTCAACAGCGACATTTATGCTTTTTTAAATCTTTCAGAATATGGACTATCACATGAAGTATTTCAACTTGCTTTAACCGGGCATGATAGGCTTAAGGCTGATGGACAGCTTGAGAATCCTGAAATTTTAACCATCGTGGACTTCTCACAATCGAGCAAAAACAAGCGAATGTATGTAATTGATCTTCAGTGCAATAAGCTATTGTACAACACATATGTAGCGCATGGTAGAAATACGGGTGATGAATATGCTAAATATTTTTCAAACGTTTCGGGGACTTTAAAAAGCAGTCTGGGCTTTTATGTTACTAAAAATCATTCATTTGGATCAAAAGTAGGATTATCATTAATCATCCGGGGTGTTGAGAAGGGCTTCAATGACAATGCGCTCAGTCGTCAGATCATTATCCACGGTGCTGATTATGCTACCGAAGAATTTATAAAGAAAACCGGAAGACTTGGTCGCAGTTATGGTTGCCCGGCTCTGCCTCCTGATCTGATAAAGCCGGTAATAGCCACCATTGAAGAAGGAAGCTGTTTGTTTATTTATCAGCACGACAACAATTACCTGCTGAATTCCGTCTTGCTCAA
>JANNKF010000395.1:0-2184 GCA_031396165.1 Bacteroidales bacterium
GATAAAAAAGCCACCGTCATTGAAATAAGTTTTTTGACACCATCAATACAAAAGGGTAAAGATCTGGTAAATGAATTAATGGATGTCTATTCCACGCAGAACCTTGAGCGGAAAAATCACCTGGCGAGCACAACAATTGATTATATAGAAAAACAAATAGCGGAGACTTCCGATTCTTTAAGTAAATCGGAAGATAATCTTCAGACTTTCCGGTCTGCAAACCAGCTTTTAAATGTTACCGAGCAAGCCACCGGAATTACCAACCAATACCGCGATTTACAAAATCAACGGGCAGAATTGGTCACCAGAAAACGCTATTATGATTATGTGGCTGATTATCTCTCCAGGCACGATGATTTTTCACAATTGACTATCCCGGCATCCCAGGGCATATCGGATGAGATTTTAACCAGCTTGTTACAACAACTCATAAGTTCTCAGGCAGAACGTTCAAATTTAATTTCAAATAACCAGTCCAGAAATCCCAGGGTAAAAAAACTTGATATACAAATTGCAAACTTAAAAAAAACAATTTCGGATAACATTGGTTCAGTGCGCCAAACAACCAATATCTCAATCGATGAAATGGATAAACGGGTTGGAAGAATCGGAGGACAAATAAGCAATCTTCCCAGAACGCAAAGAAAATTAGGAGGAATTGAACGTAAATATAAATTAAGTGAATCTATTTACAATTACCTGCTTGAGAAACGGGCTGAAGCCAAAATTACAAAAGCATCCAATTTACCTGACGATATTATTCTGGAACCTGCCAGGGATTCTGTACCGATTTCTCCCAATAAACAAAAGAATTTCATATTGGCTATTATCCTGGGCCTCGGATTTCCATTCAGTTATCTGATCATTAAGAATTCACTCAACGATAAACTTACGGCTCAGGATAACATCGAACGTATCACTGACATACCTGTTATCGGGAAGATCCTGCACAACAATAAAAAAACCAACAATGTGATGTTGGAATTTCCTGCCTCCACTGTTGCAGAGTCATACAGGGCTCTCCGCACAAACCTGGATTTTTACCTCAAAGGAGGAGGAAAAAGAAAAGTAATTATGATTCTTTCCTGCATAGAAGGAGAGGGTAAGTCCTTCAACGCACTGAATATTGCCATGAGTTATGCCCAGATGGGCCGAAAAACAATTCTCATTGATTGTGACCTGAGAAAACCAACAGATTATTTTCAAAAAGAGGGTAACACTCATTTTGGAGTCAGTTCGTATTTAATTGAAGAATCTACTCTTGAGGAAATCATATTAAAATCACCGCATGAGAAGCTGGATTATATAAATTCAGGTCCCATACCACCAAATCCAAGTGAATTGCTGGCCCTGGATGAAACAAAAAAAATGATTGAAATATTGCGGGAACGTTATGATTACATCATCATAGATTCACCTCCTTTGGCTCAGGTAACTGATGGATTCCTGCTCATAGAGAATGCAGATATTAAAGTGGTTGTCGCCAGATTCAATTATTCGAAGATAAAAATATTATCATTAATCCTGAAAGACTTAAGGCAAAAGAAAATTGAAAATGTATGCATAGTACTCAATGACAACCGCGTTAATCAGGACCAGTATGGTTATGGTTACGGTTACAACAGGAAAAAGTAAGCAGGGTATATCAACATTTAAAGAAGAGATTGAATGAACATATACACAATGGCTCTTTTCGAACCTATCAGGAGATATTTCACCCAGGGACACGACCGGAGCATCAAAGCCAAGAAAAACATCCTGCTCACGTTTTTTATCAAAGGAATAAGCATTGCCATAAGTTTGATCGTAGTACCGTTGACGCTGCATTATATCAACCCTTCACGCTATGGGATCTGGCTTACACTCAGCTCAATAGTGGCGTGGTTCAGTTTTTTTGATGTCGGACTTACGCAGGGATTGCGTAATAAATTTGCAGCAGCAAAGGCGATAGGCGATGATGATACTGCACAGGTTTATGTGAGTACCACCTATGCCATTCTTGGTATCATTTTTACAGGTGTGTGGCTTATCTTTATTTTCGTTAATCAGTATCTGGATTGGTCGGACATACTAAACGTTTCTTCCGGCATGCGGGCTGAGGTAACGATGCTGGCAGTCATAGTCTTTTCTTATTTCTGTCTGAATTTTGTTTTCAGAATTGTCCCTACCCTGATTCTGGCAAAG
>JANNKF010000399.1:0-14040 GCA_031396165.1 Bacteroidales bacterium
ACATCCCCTGGGTGGTCACCAACGACGTGCACTACGCCGCGGCCGGTGGCCGGATCGTCCATGATGTGCTCTGCGCCCTGCGGCACGAACGCACGCTCGACGAGATGGGGACACGTCTGCGCCCGAGTGGCGAGTGGTATCTCAAGAGCGCCGCGGCGATGCGCCGGCGCTGGCATGAGGACTTCCTTTGTCATTTCGGGTTCTTTATAGTAACCTTTCATTACATTCGGACCTTTAACCCAGATTTCACCTTCACCTGTTTTTTTGTCAGGATTATTTATTATCATCTCAATTCCTTCAATTTTCGGACCTGTTGATTCGAACACCGACTTGCTGGGATTTGCTCCGGCAAGCAATGGGGCTGTCTCAGTGAGACCATAACCTATAGCATACGGAAATTTAGCCTCAATAAGGAATTTTTCAACCGTTCTGTTGAGTTTTGCTCCCCCGATTCCATAAAACTTAAGGTTTCCTCCAAAAGTCTTATAAAGTTTTTTACCGGCAGCTTCATTCAGTTTTTTTCTGAAAAAAGGAACCTTGTACAAAAGCCTGAGAATAAGCTTATCCCTGAATGCAGGCATAATTTTATTGAAATATATTTTTTCCATTATAAGCGGAACCGTAAGCATTACTGTCGGTTTTACTTCAGCCATCGCAGGAATCAGAACAGCGGGTGTAGGTGGTTTTCTCAGATAATAAACACAACATCCGCAAAGCATTGGCAATATTAAACCCAAAGTGTTTTCATAGGTATGTGATAATGGCAGAACCGACAGAAACCGGTCTGTGTCATTCATAGGTTGGATTACTTTTCCCTTAAGTGCATTAAACGTTATGTTTTTATGTGTCAGCATTACACCTTTTGGGCGACCGGTTGTTCCGGAAGTATAAATAATCGACGCAAGATCTTCCTCATTAATATCATATGTGCCGGTGGGCATGGCGGAAATATCAAATTCAGATGAGCCTTTCTCTGAAAAGACCATGGAAAAATCCTCAACAAGAATCGCAGTTTTAAGAACATCAGATTTAAATCCATCAATTCTGTTAAGAAGTGAGGTTGAAATAAATATTGCTTTAGCCCCGGAGTGTTCCAAAACGTTACCTACCTCAGTAGCTGAAAAATCAGGCAATATTGGAACAATTACCGCACCCATGAATGTTACTGAAAAAAATGCAACTCCCCAATTTGGCATATTGGAACTCAGAAGTGCCACTTTATCCCCCGGACGGATCCCGTTCTTCTCAAGAAAGGCAATTAATGCTTTTACTTCCTGATCTACTTTAGCATAGCTTTTTGGTTCTTCCCCTACAAATGCATAAGCATTATTCTTGCCGAACTTTCTTAATGTTTCATTAAACATTGCAGGAAAAGTCATCCTGATACCATCTTCTTTCATGATGCCTGATTATTAAGCAAATTGTGAAATGCAAAGTTACGGTTTTATTGCTTTAGTGCGATTATTTAAGATATAATTAACGTTAAACAGACAAAACCGGATGGAAAGTTTAAACCTTTATCGTTCTGAATGGTTAATTTTGTAATATGATTTAATTCAGATACAAATTATGGCTTCTATTATAAGGGTAACCAAAGAATTTCACTTCGAAATGGCCCATGTGCTCTGGAATTATGATGGTCCTTGCAGAAATGTGCATGGTCATTCCTACAAATTATATGTGACAATCACAGGCACCCCCCTTGATGACTCTGCTAATCCCAAGAACGGTATGGTAATGGATTTTACAGATCTTAAAAATATTGTAAAAAAGGAGATTGTAAGCATTTTTGACCATTCTGTGGTGGTCAGCAGCAGGTATGAAAAAGAAAAAAGGGAATTATTTAAAGATCTGTTCGGAAACACAGTTGTTGTTGATTATCAGCCTACTTGTGAAAACCTTGTTTCAGATTTTGCTGAAAAAATTACCAGACAACTGCCTTCTGGTATTGTGCTCCATAGTCTTAAACTTTATGAAACGGCCAGTTCCTTTGCAGAATGGTATGCTTCAGATAATGAGAAAAGTACTTAAAGTGAGCTAGAGTTTTGAGTACTTAAAGTTAAAGCAAAAACATCAGAAAACTCTAAGTTCTTTGCCACTCTGGTCACTTTTAACTTAAATTTTAAAAATGAACAATAATCAGACAAAAAAGCTCTTCTTACTCGATGCCTATGCATTGATCTTCAGAGCCTATTACGCGTTTATTAAAAATCCAAGGGTAACTTCGAAAGGACTTAACACGTCAGCAATATTTGGATTTCTGCTTACACTTGAGGAGGTACTTCAGAAACAGAAACCTTCACATATAGCCGTTGTTTTTGATACCCCGACACCAACATTCAGGCATGTAATGTTCCCCGATTATAAAGCACACCGCGACGAAACTCCGGAGGATATCAAAAAGGCTGTCCCATATATAAAGAGACTAATAGGGGCATATAAAATACCGGTAATAGATTTCCCGGGTTTCGAGGCTGACGATGTTATAGGTACACTGGCGAGATTAGCTTCTGAAAAGGGATTCACAACATTTATGATGACACCTGATAAGGATTATGCTCAGCTTGTTTCACCTAATGTTTATATGATGAAACCTTCAAGGAGCGGAAATGAGTCCATTCTGTGGGGGGTTGATGATGTTAAGCGTGAATTCTGTGTCGAACGGCCCGAGCAGGTAATCGATGTTCTTGCACTCATGGGTGACACTGCCGATAATGTTCCCGGCGCACCGGGCGTGGGACCAAAAACGGCAATGAAGCTTATTTCGGAATATGGAAGTATTGAGGAGCTCTTTCTTAATACCGCAAAGCTAAAAGGAAAACTCAAAGAGATAATTGAAAATAACAAGGAACAAATTGAGTTTTCTAAAAAACTTGTTACAATTGAACAGTTTGTACCTGTGGAGCTCGATGAGGTTGCCCTTATTACAGAGGTGCCGGATCCGGTTAAGCTCAAAGAATTATTTGATGAACTTGAATTTAAGACAATTGCTGCAAAAATCTTTGCGGAAATTGACAAATCTGAAAAGCCGAGGCAACTGGTACAAAAACAAGAGGATCAGCAGATTGAGAGTTCACAGGGAACACTTTTTGGTGATGAGAGTACCCCGGTTCCAGCCAATGTTAATTCGATAGAGAATACAGATCATAATTATTCAATTCTTTCAGGCGAATCTGATCTGAAAGATTTTGTCAGACGGGCATCCCTTCTTAAAGAGATCTGTTTTGACTCGGAAACTACCAGTATAAACCCGCTCGACGCAGAACTTGTGGCATTATCCTTCTCGTGGGAAAAAGGAACCGGTTATCTGATACATTTTCCTGAATCGCAAAAGGAAACAAAAGAAATTCTGGAAATTGTAAGACCACTTTTCGAGAATCCTGACATCCGGAAAATCGGACAAAACATGAAATTTGATATCCAGGTATTGGCAAATTATGGGATTGAAGTGTTAGGGTCACTATTTGATACTATGATAGCACACTATCTGCTAGAACCGGATATGAGGCACAATATGAACCTTCTATCTGAGACTTACCTCAAATACAGTCCGGTTCACATAGAATCGCTTATCGGAGAAAAAGGGAACAGCCAGAAAAACATGCGGTCGGTGTCAGTTGAACTATTGAAAGAGTATGCAGTTGAAGATGCTGATGTTACATATCAGCTTAAAAATGTTTTTGAACCCATAATCACAAAGGAAGGGCTTGGTGATCTTTCTGTAAATATTGAAATGCCCCTGATCAGAGTACTTGCAACTGTAGAAAGGAACGGGGTGAGGCTTGATCTGGAGGATCTTAAAAAAATCACTGTTAACCTCCGTGACGATATTATTTCTCTTGAAAAGGAGATCTACACCCTGGCCGGCATGGAATTCAATATCTCTTCCCCGAAGCAGCTCGGCGACATCCTCTTTATTCGACTTAAGCTCGATGACAATGCGAAAGTCACAAAAACACGCCAGTTTATAACCAACGAGGAGATACTTCAAAGACTGGTTAATAAACATCCGATTGTTGATAAAGTACTGGAGTACAGAGGACTCAGAAAACTTCTGTCAACCTATGTTGAGGCACTTCCATTGCTGGTGGATAAGAAAACCGGGAGGATCCATACTTCATATAACCAGGCAGTTGCAGCAACAGGAAGACTAAGTTCAAATAATCCGAACCTTCAGAATATTCCGGTAAGGGATGCCAGGGGAAGAGAAATCAGAAAAGCTTTTGTTCCTGCACCCGGACACATATTCCTCTCAGCGGATTATTCACAGGTAGAGCTGAGGCTGATGGCCCATCTGAGTAAAGACAAGAGCATGATCGGAGACTTTTTATCGGGGAATGATATTCATGCCGCAACAGCATCAAAAATATTCGGTGTTGAAATAAAAGATGTTACTAGAGAAATGCGCAGTCGTGCAAAAACTGCAAACTTTGGAATCATTTACGGGATCTCCTCCTACGGGTTGTCAGAAAGGCTTGCGATTGGAAGGAAAGAGGCTAAAGATCTGATTGACGGATACTTCAACTCATATCCAGGAGTCAAAGTTTATATGGATGAAAGTATAAATAAGGCAAGAGATGTTGGTTTTGTAACTACAATGTTCGGAAGGAAGCGTTATCTTCCGGATATTCATTCACGGAATCAGGTAGTCAGAGGAAATGCCGAACGAAATGCCATTAATGCCCCTCTTCAGGGATCTGCAGCGGATATTATAAAGATTGCTATGGTGAAGATAGATGAACGGCTTAAAAACGAGAAGTATAGTTCTAAGATGATACTTCAGGTGCATGACGAACTTATCTTTGAGGTAGTCATAACAGAGCTGGATAAACTCAGGGATTTGGTTATTTATGAAATGTCGAATGCCGCCAAACTCGATGTGCCATTGAAAGTTGACTGGGGTACCGGAAATAACTGGTTTGAGGCACATTAAATGGGTTAACGGCGCAAAGGCACAATGGCTTAGCGGCAAGAAAATTTAAAGGTGGTGGAATTATGATAATTAAAGTATTGTTTTTCGGAGTTTTGGCAGAGGTGACCAAAACCAGTTTTAAACATTATAGTGAGGTAAAGTCCATAAGTGACCTTAAAACAAAAATTGAGGACGAATTTCCGGAGATTGTTCATTACGATTTCAGGATATCCGTTAATAATGAATTGATTGACAATGATCCGGAACTAAAAGATGGCTATGAAGTAGCATTTATGCCTCCCTTTGCCGGAGGATGATTAATTATTAGAGAAGCTTAGTTTTATGACAAAAAATTGCCTTGTTAATGGTCCGGTTACCCTCAAAGAAATGGCTCCTTTATTTGAAATGATGTCTGTTAAGTCCAAAGCTGGCGGCCATTCTGTTTTTATGGGACAGGTGAGAGCAGACGAATCTGACGGGAAAACAGTAAAGGCTATTGAGTATTCAGCTTATGAGGCAATGGTAAAGGGTGAAGCTGATAAAATAAAGGCAGAAATATTATCTGAATTCGCAGATGTTCAGTCGGTTGATATTCTGCACTCAATCGGTGTAGTAAATGCAGGTGAATTATCACTGTTCGTCCTTGTATCAGCAGGTCACAGGCAGCAGGCAATTCAGGCATGCTCAAAGTCAGTAGAACTCATAAAAGAGAGACTGCCGGTGTGGAAAAAAGAGATTTACGAAGATTACTCACACATCTGGCGCCAAAACCACTGATTTTAAACAGGTTCCTGATTTTTTCTGTTTACCTGGTAATCTGGTTTCGCAACCTTATTATCCTTCTCACGTGTAAGAAGTATAGAACCGGCACTCCCTTTAAGTATTGAAATGTATTTTTCCTTATTGTTGAGGATTTCAAGTGCTTTAAGTATCTGTTCATCCTTTTTAATTGTCCAGGCAATTGCTCCTTCTTCATAAAAATACCTGCTTACAATTTCATCCTCAAGAAGATCAGTTATTTCACTTCGGAAAGTTGTAAGATCCATATCAATACTATGGGTGATATCTTTCTCAAGTTCCGTGAATACATCTTTGTGCATTTCGTAATATTTCTCTCTCTTTGCAATGGAAATGAGTTCATTAAGTGACTCTTCCGTTGAAGTTTTGTAGCTGAAATTCCGTTTTTGAAGCATTGCTTTAAAATCGTTATAATCTTTTTCTTTCAGGCTGAATTGTCCAACCGATTTTATTTCCGGGTGTGACCAATAGTACTGCGTTGCAAAATCAAAAATGTAATTCCGTATATATAGTTCGGATGAAAGCTGGCTTAGTTGTTCCGGAAGTACTTCAATATCAGGAGAAATTCCGCCGCCATCTTTTACAAGCCGGCCATTTTTGGTCTTAAAGTCGGAGATCAGTGAGTCAGGAATTATTCCTACACTTCCATCCTCATTGGGATGGGAGAAATCACGGGCCTGAATGCATCTTCCGCTTGGGATATAGTATTTTGCTGTGGTTACCTTTAGCTGAGTATTATAGGATAAAGGTCGCGTAATCTGAACCAGTCCCTTTCCATATGAACGTTGTCCGACAATTATTCCTCTGTCCAGATCCTGTATTGCACCCGCAACAATCTCTGATGCTGAGGCTGAACTCCTGTTTATGATAACAGCAAGGGCAATTTTTTCATCCAGAGCCGCTTTTGTAGTTTTAAAAACTTCATCAAAATTTTTAACCTTACCTTTTGTTGAAACAACTTCCTTTCCGGGTCCGACAAAAAGATTGACAATCTCTACAGCCTCGGTCAGTAATCCGCCGGGGTTTCCCCTTAAATCGAGTATGATCTGTTGCGGATTACTTGGTTTTAATGAATTGAAAGCGGATTTCACATCTTCAATACAATCCTGTGTGAAGTTTGTAAAACGGATATAACCGGTTTTCGAGTCAAGCATCCCATAATATGGAACCGGAGGGATAACAATTTTCTCTCTTTTCATGGAATAATCAGTCTCTTTACCACCCCTTTCCAAAGTAAGGGTTACCTGTGTCCCGGGATTTCCCTTCAGCTTATCACTTACCTTATCGGTTGAAAATCCCTTCAATGAGACTCCGTCAACTTTTTTCAAAATATCACCTGCCTTTATTCCAGCCAGATCGGCCGGGAAGCCCTTATAAATCTCACTTATAACAACATATTCTCCTCCACCTCTGACCAGTGATCCAATACCGCCATATTTACCGGTTGTCATGAAAGTGAAATCATCGACATCCGATTCAGGATAATAAACAGTATATGGATCAAGAGTCTTCAGCATATTATCAATCCCGGCTTTTACAACCTTATCGGGGTCAATATCATCTACATAGAATGTGTTGATTTCCCTGAAGAGTGTGAAAAATATATCGAGGTTTTTGGCAATTCGGAAATCGCGTGTTTCCTGACTTATCAGAAAGCCGGTACTTACTCCTGTTACAATTAAGAGCGAAAGGGCTATGATTAATCTTGTAGTACGTATCTTTTTCATCATCAATGTATCTTAATTTATGTGTCGAAATTAAAAAGAAATACTGTTAAAGGATTTGATAAAGAAACAATTAAAATAACTTTAACTTTTGTGGAAGTCCGGAGTCCGGAGTCCGGAGTCCGAAGTATAACATATGAGATTACTTCTGACTTCCGACTTCAGTCTTCGGTCTTTTGTCTTCGGTTTTCATGTTCAGGTCTATGATTTTGTTAATCACATCTATCATCGACTTCTCAACTTTTGGGTAATCCGGAATACTATTTCCCCTTATTATAACAGCAAAGACTATTTGAATGTTCTGTGAAGTCAGATTTTCATACAGCGTTTTTTTATTCTTCCGGTAAGCCTCCCTCATCCGTCTCTTTATAAGATTTCTCGTGACGGCAAGCTTAAACCCTCTTTTGGAAACACTGAATACTACCTGGGCAGGAGAGGGGAGTTCAACAGGGCTGACACTCCAAACTATCTTAAAAAGAGAATTGTAGAAAATATTTCCTGTTTCAAAAAGAGAAGTAATGACTTTAAAGCTGCAAAGTCTTTCTGATTTCCCGAACGTCTCCCTGGTGATATTCATAACAGAACAACTAATCCTGAAAGTCTTACCGGATGACTTCTGAGGAGCTTATGGGTAAGCAGGTATAATGGAAAAATTATCTTAAATTTTTGTTGTGCTCTTTAAGGAAGTCATCAAGCGCCATAGTCATTGATGGTGCTTTTGGATTAGGAGCATTTATATCAAGTCTCAGACCTTCATTTTCAACTGCGCAGGCGGTTGTTGGACCGAATGCGGCAATTTTAATATTGCCCTGTATAAAACCCGGGAAATTCTCTTTCAGGGATTTTATGCCGGATGGACTGTAAAAAACAAGAATGTCATAATCGAATTCCTTCATGGCCGAGAAGTCGGTACTGATAGTCTTATAAAGAGTTCCTACTGTATATTTTATTTCGTTTTTGTCAAGTAAATCAGGAATCTCCGCATTATGTGGCTCAGAAAGAGGAACGAAGAAACTGTCCTCACGGTGTTTGATAATAACGTCAATCAGATCCTGGAACTTTGCTTTTCCATGGAATATTTTTCTTTTCCTGTAAACAATATATTTCTGCAGGTAAAATGCAACATTCTCGGTAATACAAAAGTACTTCATTGTGTCTGGTACTACTGCCCTCAGCTCATTGCAGATCCTGAAAAAGTGATCAATTCCGGTTTTACTGCTGAAAATAACCGCAGTAAAGTCAAGAATGTTGATTTTTTGTTGTCGGAAATCTTTTGAGGAAATTCCTTCAACTTCAACAAAAGGTTTGAATTCTACTTTCAGGTTATACTTTCTTGCCAGTTCGAAATATGGGGATTTCGGATTAAGAGGTTCTGGCTGCGATACTAAAATCTTCCTTATTTTCAACTCTTTACAGTTTAAATTTTACCCAGTAAGTAACACTCGCCAATCTAAACAAGGCCTGTAAAATATTTCACCGATATCAAAACAGGCAGGATTTCCAGCGCACAAAGGTATAAAATCAAATAGAAAATTGAAATATTCCTCTTTATAAAAATTATAAGTAGCCTGCTGATACGCAATAAATACATTAAACCAAGTGTAATGACACCCAAGAAAATATAAAAATTCTGAGGCAAAAAGGTGGTATACATTAGCAGGATTACTATAATAAAAATAATCAGCGCTCCAAACCGGTATGACTGGTATATACCCAGGAGGTATTCATGGAACTCATCTCTTTTACCACTTATGTTTCCTGTTATATAGCATAGAATATGTCTTAGTGTAATTGCCACAATTATTATTCCTGTAAATATCAGCCAGATAGTGATTCCGTTGATTCCGGATGGAATAAAGTTGTTGATTTCTGCAATGCAATATGCAAACAGACTGATACTTAAAAACGAAACAAGGTTGAGAATAGTCGATTGCCAGTGAAATAAACCTCCCATATCTCTGGAAACCGGATCGGTTATTCCCCTGAAAAGAAAAAATCTCGATAGTTCATGGAGCAGGTTTTTTGATGTTGCTCTGATAAGTGAATACAGAAATGCACCAGCCACTATTATAAGTATTGCCCAGTCATTATTCATCGGTCTGTCCGGAATAGCTTCGCCAGCTCTAAGTTGCTTTACGAGGAGAGCTTTGGCTTCAGCATCCCTTACCCTGTTTTTTTCGATGAATATAAATGGGAACCTGCTGACACTTCCAGGTACTATTGTAGTTATAAAATTGACTGAATCATAAAAAGTGACATCAGCAATTGGGTTGCGATTACAGACCAGAACAGTATCCAGCTGATTATCCGGATAAGAAATCATCATCATCTTTTGTATCAAAACACAAAAGTAGTGATAATTATATGAGAATATTTAAAAATGAGTGGTCGCTGAATCAGAAATGGACACTCGGACATCCTGAAATTTCAGACAGAATGTTATTTGCCAGCCTGCTTGCCCCGATTCTGAAAAGTGTATTGTTGAGCCATTCCTCTCCTAAGGACTGGGAGACAATATTATAATAAAGTATCGCATCGGCAGGTGTTACAATTCCGCCGGCAGCCTTAAACCCTACCCGTATTCCAGTCTCGGAATAGAAGTCGGAAATAGCATGGCACATAACAAATGCTGCCTCCGGAGTAGCAGAAACTGCAGTTTTACCGGTGGATGTTTTAATAAAATCTGCCCCTGCATCCATGGCTATCATCGATGCCCTGAATATAAGATCATAATCAACAAGGAGACCTGATTCAACAATAACCTTAAGTTGTCTATCCCCAATAGAAGCTTTTATTTCCCGAATTTCATCAGCAACCTGTGCAAAGTCATTTCCGATAAAAGCACCTACAGGAATAACAATATCAATTTCATCAGCGCCAGCTTCTATTGCCAGTTTCGCCTCAGTTACCTTAATACTCCTGAAAGTCTGGGAAGAAGGAAAACCTCCTGCTACAGAGACTATCTTCACGGTTTTTGCTTTCAGTTTTTCCTTTACGACCGATACAAAGTTTGGGTAGACACAGATAGCTGCAATATTCGGGATATTTGAAAACCGGCCTGAAAAGCTATTTACTTTCCCTGTCAGATGAATTATCTGACTCCTGTTATCAGTGGTATTCAGACTTGTCAGATCAATCATGTTCAAAATACTCATCAGCAGATGTTTATCAGGAACAGCGTTGCCATTAACAGTTACTTTCCTGAGTCCTTTCTTTATTTCTGTTTCTGAAGGACTTTTTTTAATCAGTTTTTGATATAATTTTGTCATATACTTTCTGTTATGTTAATCTAAAATAACGACACAATGAAAAAAAAGAACGGGGTCAATATAATGCTTTTTGTTTTCATAATTAATTTAATTTTCATTTTAAGTTGTTCGGAATCCTCTAAAAATATTCCAAAAGGAATTTTACTTCAGACTGACCAGGATTTTTCGGTTTTGTCGGTTAAAGAAGGAATGTTTAAGGCCTTCCTTTTCTATATCGCTGAGGATGGTGTTATGCTTCGGAATAATTCATATCCTGCTAAAGGGAAAGAGACACTGGCCAAAAGGTTTGAAGGGAAAACAGATACAACATTTACCCTAAGCTGGGAACCATTATACGAAAAAATATCAGAAAGTGGCGACCTGGGATATACCTATGGCCTTCATACCAACACAGACAAAAAGACGGGTGAAATAACAAGAGGAACGTATGTTACCATCTGGTTAAAACAAGCTGATGGCAGCTGGAAATTCGTACTTGATACAGGTACCCAGGGTTTACCCTAAGACCCATTTAACCCTAGGCCAGGCGAAGTCCCAGGCTAGGCGAAGTCCCAGGCTAGGCGAAGTCTCCTGACTTCGCCTGAAGTAAAATGTAGTCCCAGGCCAGGCGAAGTCCCAGGCAAGGCGAAGTCTCCTGACTTCGCCTTAATTAAAATGCAGTCAGAGACTGCAACCTATCAAAAGCGAAGTCGTGAGACTTCGCTTAGCCTTGGCTTAACTTCTTGTTTTTAAGTTTTTCGTTCCTGGCAAGGGAAGCAAAGATCCCGAAAACAGATAAGACTGAGAATATTAAGAATCCTGTTCTCATGGCTGAGATCAATCCCGGGTAAGTAGCCGGATTTATCGTTGCTTTACCTATATATAACGATATGAGCATCATTGCAATACCCATACTCAGCATCTGACCCACCATCCGCATTGTTCCAACCACACCCGAAGCCACTCCCAGATGTCGTTTTTCAACAGAACTCATTATTGCATTTGAGTTGGGAGATGAAAAGAGTCCAAACCCGACTCCCATAAGTAACAACAACAGAACAATTGCATATGTTGGTGTCGTTTCCCTGAAAAAGCAGAGGAGCACTAATCCGGCAGCAGTCATTCCCATTCCTGCTGAGGCAATAACCCCCGGATTCTTCCGGTCTGAAAGCTTTCCTGCAATGGGCGACAGAAGTGTCATGGCAATCGGTTGTGAAATCATTATCAATCCTGCAGTGCGCGCATCAAATCCTTTGAGATACTGAAGGTACAGACTAATAAAAAAGCCTGTAGCACTTGTGGCTGAGTAGTTTATAAGTGCAGCCATCCCTGAAAAGGCAAAGACGCGGTTACGAAGTATCAGTTGTATATCAAAGACCGGATTTTTAATGTTTTTTTCAAAGAGTACAAATATTACAGCCAGCAAGAGTCCTGTTGCCAGACATAACCACCCGGGAATTGAGGGGAGCCGGGAAAAGCCATACATGAATGAGGCCAGGGCGAATCCATAGATCACAGAACCTCTCCAGTCGAATTTTTCACCGGAAGAATCTGCCCACTCGGTTTTTATTTTCCTTTTGATCAGTACAAGGGAAATAATACCGAATGGAACAAGAAAGGCGAAGATGCTCCTCCATCCGAAATATTGTGTCAATACCCCCCCTATAACAGGGCCAAGAGAAAGTCCCAGATATACAGCTGTTATGTTGATTCCCATTGCTTTGCCTCGTTCGCCGGGTTGAAAAACAGAAGTTATTATTGCCAGGCTCGTTCCAAAGATCATTGCACTTGCCAGGCCCTGAAAAATTCTGAGAATTATGAGGTAAGCTATGTTCTGAGAGAAGATAATCAGAAATGTCGAAATTGTAAATAAAAGTATCCCTGTCGAAAATACCTTTTTTCTTCCTACGATATCAGCCAGCCGGCCAAATGGAAGCAGAAAAATGGCAGAGGAAAGAATAAAGCTGCTTATTACCCAGCCGAGACCTATCGCACTGGCATTAAGATCTTTGCCGATTGAGGGTAATGCCAGGTTTACAGCAGAACCAAGAAACGGTGTCAGAAATGCAGCAAATGTTGCTACAAAAAGCACCGTCTTTTTAGAAGTATTCTCTTCTCCTTTTTCAGTATTCATATTATGTTTTTTAACCACGGATTTCATGTAGATCTCTTTGTCTCTCAGTCTCTTTGTCTCTCAGTCCCCTTGTCTCTCTGTCCCTTCGTCTCCCACGTTCTCCTTCCCCTTTTCTCCTCTTCTCCCCTTAATTCCTATTCCTTCTCCTTCGAATCAATGATAATAGTTACCGGTCCATCATTAATAAGTTCGATCTGCATCATAGCACCAAACTCACCTGTCCCGATCTCTTTTCCCAGTAATGCCGATAGTCTGGCAGTGAAGCTGTTATATAAGGGAATTGCAATCTCCGGGGGGGCTGCCCTAATATAAGATGGTCTGTTTCCCTTTTTTGTTTTTGCATGAAGAGTGAATTGACTTACAACAAGTATTTCTCTGCCTGTTTCCTGAACGGAAAGGTTCATTACA
Source organism: Bacteroidales bacterium (assembly GCA_031396165.1). Classification (GTDB taxonomy): domain Bacteria; phylum Bacteroidota; class Bacteroidia; order Bacteroidales; family VadinHA17; genus LD21. The sequence continues at coordinate 13,225 of JANNKF010000399.1, forward strand.
CCTTTTATGTCGTCGAAGATTCTTAATTGGACTATCTTATTGCAAAGCCATTCTGAATCAGTATCATTGTCCGATCCTTCTATCCCCACAAAGACTAACAATCCTTGTCCGATTTTTGATCTTATCTCACCGTTTATTGAAACCGATGCATGGCTCACGCGTTGAATCACAACTCTCACATGAAACTTTTAAAGGTGTTCAAATATAAGTTATATTTGCGCAACTTACATTTGCTCAATGGACTATTTCACAATACTTGCAATTGCACTGGGCTTATCTTTCGACACATTTGCTGTTTCCTTGTCATACGGTGTTGTAAGAAATGGAATAATATTCAGACAGGCGTCCTGGGTGGCAATTGTACTGGCTTTTTTTCAGGGGGGGCTTACTGTTGGTGGCTATTTTCTGGGATCAATTATTTCAAGTCTCCTTAAGGCCATGGATCACTGGGTGGCTCTGATTCTACTTGCAGCCCTTGGAATAAAAATGATTGTGGAAGGCCTTAAAACAACCCGCCAGGAAGGAAACAGGGATTACAACAGCACACTTGTTCTTCTGACACTGGCCCTTGGTACCAGTATTGATGCTTTTGCAATAGGAATAAGCTTTGCCCTTCTCGACGTTAAAATATGGGAAGCAGGAATACTTATCGGAGCCGTTACCTTTGTGGCATCGATGACAGCAATCCGAATCGGAAAATCAGCAGGTGAAAGGCTTGGCAATAAAGTGGAAATTATCGGGGGAGTAATCCTTATTGCTATCGGAATCAAGATTTTCCTTGAACATATGCTGGCCTGATAGATCCGCCCACCAACC
>JANNKF010000401.1:0-3808 GCA_031396165.1 Bacteroidales bacterium
CAGAATGTACAGTATCATCAAAACCGCTGTAATACCTTCCATCTTCGGAAATGTTTACCATTCGTTCATAAGTGCGGTAAAGTGCCGTATAAAAAACAGTTTTCTGATCGTCAGTTCCTCCTTCAGCTTCAATTTTACCCAATGCCTCATTCCATTTATCCCTGCCTGCTTGCTTTACCATTTCAAAATCCCAGTCGGGGATTCCGGTTTCAAGGTTCATTCTTGCCTGATCTGCATCAACAAATGAAACACCCATCTTCACTCCCACTTTCTCTTTCTCTTCAACATCAAATGTTAATGATAATGATGCCCGGGCTCCCTGACCTCCTGACTGAATTGAATCAGCCGAAAAGCGCTTATCAGTCTTTACATAAAAGTAAACTCTGACTTTGTTTCTGTAGAGCTCAGATCCCTCAACGGTAAAATTGTCGGAAACTTTAAAAGAGCCGGAAGCAGTAATACCCAGCATAAGATTTTTCTGTTCCTTTTTATTCCAGGCAATCTGATAAAAAGATGATTTATCAGCAACTGTAAATTCAAGATTTATATCAGGATCTTCAAGCCACACTGAATAATAATAAGGGGTAGTTACTTCATAGTCATGATCATAATAACTCTGCCAGGATCTCCTTTCACCGGAAATATTACCTGAAGTCGGCATCAGTATGCCAGAGGTCCCATTCCTGTGTCCGCAAAGTATAAAGGGAAATCCTGAGACCTTCTCCGCCTGGTAATTTCCGGGCAACCTGTGAATACGCATCATGCTGTTTGGCAAACTCACAAGTGGTACTGTCGTTTCCAGCAACTGACTTATTCCTCCGATATTTGGATTAACATATTCTACAGGAGTTCTCCCGTTTCTGGAACATGAAAGCAAAATCAGGAAGCACGCTGATAACAGGAACAAAGATCTTCTTTTCATAAAATATTATTGATTAAAAATTATTTCATAACCTCTTTTCCAGGCCTGACAGTGGAGGAAAAAAGTATCCTTACGTCTTTTGTAAAAATACACTTTTAACAATTACGGGTAAATTTCGTCCGGCATTTCTTTCCGAATAAATATTGAGTTGATCACTATATTTGATACAGGCAAATGAAATAAATGTACCCAAAAACAAAAAAGCCAACTCTTGTGAAAAACAATATGCATATAGATTTGTTTTATAATCAAAACTAAGACACATACTAAATATATATTCTATGGCAAATCTAAAAACAAAATATATGGGACTTGAACTTAATAGTCCTATTATCGTTGGAGCAAATGATCTGGTTACCAGTATTGATAACCTTAAAAAAATAGAAGCGGCCGGAGCCGGTGCAATAGTATATAAATCACTTTTTGAAGAACAGGTACAGCTTGAGAGCCTCGAATTGTCTGAGCGAAAATTCGAGTATACTGAACGTCATGCTGAAATGATAACTCTGTACCCCGAAATCGGTTCAGACTCCAATGGAATAGAAAACCATCTTTTTGCTTTAAAAGAAGCCAAAGCATCTCTTTCTATTCCGCTGATTGCCAGTATAAATGCTATTAATAAGGATACCTGGGTAGAATATGCAAAAAAAATTGAAATAACCGGAGTTGACGGCATTGAACTTAACTTTTACACCTCTCCTGAAAAATCATACAGTGGATTAACAGATGTTGAATCGAAACAATTACAAATTCTATCCGATGTAAAATCTGCTGTCTCTTTACCTGTTGCCGTTAAATTGAGTCCGTTCTATTCAAATCCTTTGAAACTAATTTCGGAACTTGATAAAGCCGGGGCAGATGCCTTTGTCTTGTTTAACAAACTGTTTCAGCCAGACATTGATATCAGGTCTGAGGAACATATATATCCTTACAGCCTCAGTAACAAGGAAGACAGCAGATTACCTCTGCGTTTTTCCGGTATGCTATACGGCAATACCACTGGTTCTGTTTGTGCCAGTTCCGGTATAATAAGTGGTGCTGATGTAATTAAAATGCTTCTTGCAGGTGCTGATGCTGTTCAGGTGGTAAGTTCATTATATCTCAACCAGATTGAAGTAATCGGCAAAATGCTGGCTTTTGCAAACAAATGGATGGATGAAAAAGGATATAAGGATATAGAAAGTTTCAGAGGTAAATTATCTGAAAAAAGATCAGATAAACATCCATATCATCGTGTGCAATACATGGATTTTATGCTTACAACATCAGAGATTCTTAAAAAATACAAAGCAATAAACTAAAGATTAATATACCTTTATATACTGAACCAAAAACAGTATGAAAGGGATAAATCTTGCAATTTTAACCACACTTATCTTTGTAGCAACAGGTTGCAGAAATAATTCTGATAATCTGCAACTTACAGAATCAATTAAGAACTCCTTCAATACGGGGAACTTAACTCTGGCTATTAAATCTGCTGACTCTCTTATTAAGTATTATTCTGAAGATAAGTCAGTTCTAAGTTTTGCAGATTCAATTAAGCAAATAGCTGAACGCATTAAAATCGACTTTTCCGTAACTGAGGAACAGGTCAGAAGTGATCTGGAAAGAAGAATCGGACAGTATTCTGATCCTGACGTGTCGTTCTGGGAGGAGAACGGCTGGCTGGAATGGAGGCTGATTGATGGCGAGAAGATGTATTTCAACAGGGCCGCTTCCAACCTTGTTCTGCTCAGAAAATTCTATGAACAAAAAGATAAAAGGCTACGCGATATTGCCGCTGATCCCCGAATGATTGCCAGGTTAAAACACACGAAAGATGTATATGAAAAGAGTGACAGCTCGGGAAATCCGGTTGTTCCCATGGAATTGCAAATCACCTATACTATCTCAGTGAATCCTGATGCAGTACCTGAAGGTGAAATCATCCGTTGCTGGATGCCATTTCCAAAAGAGGGTCAGTTACGTCATACAAAAATTGAACTTTTAAGCGCCTCCTCCGGTGAATATATACTGGCCCCTGATTCTGCCATACACAGAACCATTTATATGGAATCAAAGAATGAAAAGAATAAGCCTCTTAAATTTGAGATCTCATTTAAATACCGGTCTTTCGGTCAATACTTTAACCTTAAAAAAAGAAAGATATTACCTTATAATAAGTATGAAGACATGTATAAAAGGTATACAGCAGAGCAAATTCCCCATATATGTTTTACTGAGGATATAAGAAGGCTTACCGACAGTATTACATATCCCACAGATAGTCCGGTCGAAACAGTGACAAAGATTTATACATGGTTCAAGAACAATATCCCATGGACAGGAGCCCTTGAATATTCAATAATGTCAAATATCCCTGAATATGTATATCTGAACAGAAGAGGAGATTGCGGAATGCAGACATTTCTTTTTATGTCAATGCTCAGGTATAAAGGAATTCCGGTCAGATGGCAGAGTGGCTGGATGCTGCCTCCCGGATACGACAATCTGCACGACTGGTGCGAGGTTTATTATGAAGGTACCGGATGGGTGCCGGTGGATATTTCTTACGATCTTCAGGCATCAGAAAACATGAATCTCAGAGAGTTTTATATGTCAGGAATTGATTCCTACAGAATGATAGTAAATGATGGGATAGCGGGACAGCTATACCCTCCAAAGAAATATATGAGAAGTGATCCGTTTGATTTTCAACGGGGAGAAGTTGAATGGAGTGGTGGAAACCTCTATTTCGATAAGTGGGATTATGAAATGAAGATTGAGTATATCGAATAAAAAAATTAGGCCACCAAGACACGAAGACGCTAAGGAACACCAAGAATTTTTCTATTGGTTAATTACCTTGGTGCAACTTTGTGCCTTAGCGCCTTGGTGGCAAAA
>JANNKF010000417.1:0-3520 GCA_031396165.1 Bacteroidales bacterium
TGATTCTTTGATAATCTGATATTTTTTCAGCTATCGGTATCAGTTCTTTATCATTTATTTTAGTGAGCAGGAAATTCAAAAACCATTAATTTGAGCCGGTAAAGGTAAGAAATAAAAAAAGGTGCCTTTAACAAGCACCTCTTTAAAGATATTTTGGAATGAGTATTATCCTTTAAGTTTAAGTTCAGTAGAAACACTGAGTTTCTTTCGTCCTTTTGCTCTGCGCGCTGCAAGAACTCTTCTTCCGTTCGGGGTTGACATTCTTTCCCTGAAACCATGCTTGTTTGATCTCTTTCTTCTTGATGGCTGAAATGTCCTTTTCATCTTTTCAAATATATTTGTTGTCTAACTCTCTGATTTGAGAATGCAAATGTAGTACTTTTTTGAAATATAAAAACGCAGAGGGTGTTTTTTTTCAAAAAAATCAAAATGGCAGAAAAACAATCTTCTTTGTCTCAAAAAAAGATTCTTCAAATATGTCACTTATATTCCATACTGTTACCCTGTTTCTATAAGGATAAATTTCCTTTTCAATATCTCCTCCTTTAAGGTAGATGATCCCGTTTTTAAGGCTGTTTTTACCTGATTTTTCGAGATTCTTTTCTGTCAGTTTAACAAATGCTCCAAACTCTGTAACTGCCCTGCAGACAATATACTGATACCTGTTTTTCTCTTCTTCCACCCTTTTCCTTAGAGTAGTAACATTGTTTAATCCAAGCTCCTCGGCAACTGCTGAAACAACTTTCATTTTTTTCTCTATCGAATCGAGTAGCGTGAACTGACATTTGGGAAATAAAATAGCCAGTGGAATGCCGGGGAATCCCCCTCCGGTACCCACATCGAGAATTCCTGATCCGGGCGAAAAGGAGAATTTTTTAGCTATTGCCATAGAGTGCAGCACATGATGAACCATAAAATTATCCATATCTTTTCTGGAAACAACATTGATCATGCTGTTCCATCTGTCGTAAATCGGCTTAATATTCGAAAGTTGTTCTTTCTGAAGATCCGACAATTGTGGAAAATACCTGGTGATGCTGTCTGGCACTATCTGTTCCCTGTTTTAATTAATATATTGTATAACAATGTCTTGGCACGGTAAAGTTGAGCCTTCACTGTTCCGATGGGGAGGTTCAGTTCAGAAGAGATCTCTTCATAAGAGTATTCCTTATAATACCTCAGTTCGATCAACGCTTTATATCTGGGTTTAAGCTGACTGACGATATCTTTAAGTGCAGCTATTTTCTGATGGTTTATCAGCGACTCTTCAGGATCGGGAAGGTCTGACTGGATATTAACGGTTACATTGTCGAGACTTTCCTGTAAATGATCAAGAGGAGTAGGGGATACCCGTTTTTTTCTTATAAAGTCGACACAGTTATTTGTTGCAATCTTAAATAACCAGGTGCTGAAAGCAAATCTTGGAGTATATGATTCGATATTATGGAAAGCTTTGCCGAAAGCTTCAATTGTCAGATCTTCAGCATCGTACGGATTGTTCACCATTTTGAGCAGCATATAGTAGATCGAATCCCGGTAACGGTTCATCAGGCTGGCAAAGGCTTTTTCATTTCCCTTCTTTGCCTCTTCCACCAGGAGCAGATCGCCTTTTGCTTTCTCAGATAAGTCGTTATTTATTTCCATCTGTTTTTACCGGACCCGTTCCGCAGGCGTCCAAAAAATAAAATGCTGTTAATTACAGGTGAAAAGATATCAAAAAATAGTGAATATGCTGCTAAGCCGGTTTCATTCAATTTCTTTGAGACAAGAATAATTATTGTAATCATGGCTATCAGCCTTAAACTAAAAATAACTATTGCAAATGGCCATAAAAAACTGAAGGACAACAGCACAACAAATGAGGCATATAGAATTACCCTTGAGATAATCTCGGTTAGCAGAAGGAATCTATCTCTGAATTTATAGTATGGTGCAGTTGTCAGGTGTCGTTTTTTCTGGGTTAACCATTCTGTTACTCTCTTGCCGGGGACCGACAAAGTGTGGGTGTCAGGGCTGAATTCCACACAAGTGTTTGTTCCGGAGGCGTTTGTGTTTACAAAAAGGTCGTCATCGCCCGAAATAAGGTGTGCATGGGTTCCAAATCCTTTATTTTCGAAGAAAACCGATCGTCTGTATGCCAGATTACGGCCTACTCCCATATATGGTATACCTTTGATAGCCATTCCGAGATATTGCATTGCTATAGTAAGACTGTCGTAACGGATAAATTTGTTCAGCAATCCTCCCTCTTTACGATAACCTCCATAGCCAAGAACAAAGTTAGTCTCAGGGGTAAAGTGAGCGGTCATTTTCTCTAGCCATTTGTTTGACAAAGGCTCGCAATCAGCATCCGTAAACAGCAGAATTTCATTTTTCGCTGCTTTAATGCCTATAAACTGGGCAAACTTTTTATTATGGGTGAATTTGGGATCTTTGTTAACTGTGGAAATTTTAAGATGCGGGTATTTGCTAAGAAGTGAACCCAGAACATCATATGAGTTATCTTCGGAGCAGTCATTTACTATAATAACTTCGTAGTCGGGGTAATCCTGTTCAAGAACGGAGGGCAAAAATTTGCGTAGGTTCTCTGCCTCATTTCTGGCACATATAATTACCGATACAGGTTGCCCCGATGATCTGGTTTCCTCATGTTTGTACAGATATACAGAAAGATAGAAATACAGATAATAGAATATCTGAATAGCAGCAGCAATTGAAAAAACTAAAAAAACAACAAATAGTATTGTATCACTGTACTGCGCCATCTGACTTCCGAATATGTAGGCAATATTAGTAAGATATTCGGAATGAGGAAAAAATAATGAGGTATAATTTTAGAAGGCCGCATGGAAAAATTACCTTTGTGCTGCAAAAAATGAGTTTGGTTATATGTTTAGGATTGAGAGCAGGGATAAAGGATCGAATGCGCGAACTGGATTGTTGAGAACAGCCCATGGTGATATTCCTACTCCCGTTTTTATGCCTGTTGGCACTGGTGGAACAGTTAAAGGTATTCTTCAGAGAGATCTTTCGGAGGATATTGATGCAAAAATAATTCTTGGAAACACCTACCATTTATATTTACGCCCTGGTACCGGGATATTGAAAACAGCAGGTGGCCTTCACAAATTTATGTCGTGGGAGCGGCCATTGCTTACAGATAGTGGCGGATACCAGGTTTTCTCACTCACCGGCAACAGGAAGCTTACTGAAGAGGGTGCGGTCTTCAAATCGCATATTGACGGATCGCGGCATCTGTTTACTCCTGAGAATACCGTTGATATACAACGTATTATTGGTGCTGATATAATGATGGTGTTTGACGAATGTGCGCCCTGGCCCTGTGAATATGAATATGCAAAGAAATCTGTTGCTCTTACTCACCAATGGCTCGACAGGGCTATTGTCAGGTTTAATGAAACGGATCCATTATATGGAAATGAACAGTTTCTCTTCCCAATAGTACAGGGAGGAACCTTTGATGATCTCAGGAAGATCTCAGCGGAGAAAATAGCTGGTT
>JANNKF010000445.1:0-1604 GCA_031396165.1 Bacteroidales bacterium
GGATTCTGTGCTCGGAAGCGAAGCCGAATCGCTCCGGCGGGCTCACCGAAGGGAACTTTATACCCAATCACCGGATCAGGCTCACGGTCACAAACACCCTGAAAATCGAGCTAAAAGATCAGCCTGTGATTGTTGACCGCACACAATTATCATTTCAAAATATACCCGAACGTTGGGTAGCGGTGGTGGATGTAAATTTACCGGAGAACGCGGAGCCCACGGCAGCAGATCTTAAAAAGTTCGGAGGATATGTCAAATACAAAGAAACAAACGGGCATTCCATAGAACTTCAACTGGACGATATTGATAAAGATGGAATTTGGGATGAACTGTTTTTCCTGACCAACCTCAAGCCAGGCGAAACGCGAGACTTCTTTATTTATATCGATGATTATGAGCGGGGCTTGTATCCGCACAAGGTACATGCCAACATAGGAAATTATGGCAGGCATACGGTACCTCTTTTTGAATCCGAAGATATGGGATGGAAACTTTGGTACCCTACTGATTTAGATCTTCATGGAAAGCGCGCACCCATGCTGACAGCCTATTCTGAATATTCCACTAATTTATCCGGATATTATATGCCCTGGGAGATGGGCACTGATATTATGACGGTTGCAAAAACCTTCGGAGCAGGAGGAATGTGCATATTCGAAAATCCGGCTGATCCGGAAAATCCTGCACGTGCCTATTATTCACCTGCCAAAGGTCTGGGTCCTCTGAAAGAAACACGCTTCGCCTACAATGTAATAACGAACGGACCGCTTAGAAGTATCATAAAAGTTACTACGATGAATTGGAACTCGGGACAAGGTTTTTATGATCTGGATCAATTTTATACCGTAATCGCAAACAAGAGCTGGTGCAAAGTTAAAGTGAATTTTAATAAATTCTCGCCTCCGGGTTCTGATGTGATGTTTGGCGCAGGGATAAGAAGGATCATGCAGGAATACAAATCTGTAAATAAAGGAGGAATGGTGATTTCTATGGGTAAGGATATTCCGGCGCGCACACCGGATGAAGATATCGGAGATTCAGTCCTTGTTGTTCCCTGGGAAGGCATCGGGATGGTAGTTAAAGATCAGTTTAAACCCAAATACGTCGCGATAAAAAACTTCGGGGGGAATCATCTCTTTCAAATCCCGAAAACAAAAGAATTATCCTTTGAATATCTGGCCTTTGGTGCATGGAGTTTTGGAAAAGTGAATAATAATGAAGCTGACTTCATAAAATATGTCGAAACGGAAGAGCTCAAATATAACAATCCACCCATTGTAAAGACATTTCAATACGAAGAGAAGAAAAAATAAAGCATTTAAAGAGAGTTTGGCTACCCGGGCAGAATATCTTTATTGAAATAGCAATCAGATATTTTATTACTTAAAAGTTTAAGAAAATGGTATTGTTTCGCTGGAAGAAAAACATATTCTGTAAAATGTCAACTTTTATTTTACTCATTTTGATTGTGTGGGGGTGTACAAGTAAGGCAGCAGATAAGACTGATGGGATAAAAGTAGGTGTAGCAGAAACAATCATCACGCCAAACAATCCGGCTGGTCATCACATGATGGGATATGACCGGGGCACTTCCACCTCTACAG
>JANNKF010000472.1:0-2192 GCA_031396165.1 Bacteroidales bacterium
AAAACAACTCTCAACCAAAACAAAAAATGTTGACTTCAACGGGAAAATTGTTAATATCACCTGATTTTTTAACTTTAGGCACTCCAAACTTTAGCTCACTTTAAGTACTGATTAGTTACGGCTATCTTAATATAAATTACATAACAGATAAAATAAATCCTTATCTGTAAAATCGGAAAATATGTGTTTTAGTTTTTTCTTTTTGCGGACTCCGGAATTTATTAGATATGAATCATGGTGTATAATTTTTAAAAAGCGATCTGTCATTTAAAAAAATAAAAGAGGTCCCGCTATGGAAACCTCTTTTATCCATTTTCAACCTGCCATGTATTATGGCCTATTAACTGTATTCATCTGAAGTGATACTGCTGTCTGAGCAAGCACTCTCCCATTTATTGAAGCGCCTGTCTGAAGATTGATTCCTGTTTTTCCCAGGATGTTTCCTTCAAAATGGCTTGTAGTACCTAATGTAACTGCACCCGATACCTGCCAGAAAATGTTTTTGGCCTGAGCACCACCAGCTAAAGTAATTCTAACTGCAGAACTCATATTAAGTGTGCCTGCGACCTGGAAAATCCAAACATCATTAGATGATCCTGAAATTGTTATGTTTGTCGGGATCGTAACTGCTGTGGTCCATTTATAAAGACCTGGCTTAAGAGTTAATCCACTAATAGTTCCTGCACCTAAATTTAAATAATTAGGATTGCTTCTTCCTGCTGCATCGGTGTATGCTGTCTGCATAGCTCCTACTGCTGAAGTAAGCATTGATGGATTGGTAGTGCGACATGGCAGTGGACCTGCAGCATCTACTGTATATACTGATCCTGCAACTTCTGAGCATTTTAACAGAAGGGCCGCTCCGGTAATCGGACTGGTTCCAACATTGCCTGTAATAGTAGATTTAAAAACATCAGTTATACCTGATTTCGAAAGTATTACGAAGTTTCCGGAAGCACCAAGATTTACAGGAGCCAAAGTACCAACTGTAGTTGGAGTCTCATTTCCTTTAGGAGGTTTTGAAGGTTTATATTTATCATACCTGTTATCATCATTTTTGTTACAGCTTCCCATTATAGTTACTAGAACAAGTGCTGCTACTGGAAAAAATTTTGACAATTTCATATATTTTATGTATTTGAAGTGATGACATTATCACTTGTCAAAGATGAGGTCTTAAATTTCTATGATGTTACATCTTTCAATCTGAAAGTTACAACTTTCACGGATAGCATCTTACTCTGAATTATCCTATAAAAAAAAAGGCATCCCACGAATGGGATGCCCTCTTCCAAAAATCAAATGAAACCAAATTACTTATGGTCTGATAAGAGTGTTTGTGCTGGCAAAGGTTACAGCTGCATTAATTGCGAGAACCCTGCCTTCAACAACAGCGTATGAATTGACTGTGATTGAGGTGTAAGCTAATACGTTCCCTTTGAATGCGGTATAATCACCGATAGTAGCTGAACTGCCAATCTGCCAGAAGATATTCTTTGCCTGGGCTCCTCCTGCGAGAATTACGTTTCCACCTGCTCCACCTACTGTTGTAAGCGCTGATGCAACCTGGAAAACAAATACTGCGTTAGGATCGCCCTGAGCATCAAGAGTAAGGTTGCCGGACTGTATCAGTAAAGAAGATGTTGATTTATAGATCCCGGGAGTAAGTGTTTTTCCACCCTGATCTCCGGCTACTAAAACTGGTGCTGGAGTAACAGCTGCTGCTGCAAAAAGATAAGCATTTGTCAGATCCTGTTTTGCCAGTGAAAGCATAGCTGAAGAACCTGAAGCATCACCTGCACTATAGATGGCACCGTTTATTATAGTTGCAGGAGGAAAACCTGTAATTGATGTCCGTCCATTTGGTGTTATTCCAACATCCATATTATTGATAACAGTTGCACCAACACTTGTTATAGCTGCTGCCGCAAAAATTCCGAATCTCTCAGCGGTTTTAAGATCAACAAATAACGGATTCACATTTACAACTTGAACAGGTACTATGACTGGTACCGGAGCCTGTACTGGCAAAGCAACTGCTAAACCCAATACTGCTGCAGATTCAAGCGAAACTGTATTTGCACTTGTTAAAGTTACAGCTGCGTTTATTGCAAGTACCCTGCCTTCAACAACAGCCGCTGAGTTAAGAGTTACAGAGGAGTAAGCCAATACGTTTCCTTTAAAGGAGGTAT
>JANNKF010000474.1:0-3836 GCA_031396165.1 Bacteroidales bacterium
CAGAAGATTTTGCTCTTTAACTACAGAAATCCTTTGCTTCCGGAATCTATAGTTTAGCAATTTCGAGTGATGTATTCTCATTCGGGAAGGTCCGGGTAAAATCTTTCATCAATGGAATATTTTTATCACTTCTGGAAATCCCCGGTAAAACTGCAATCTGAAAACAGCATTTGAATTCTTATAAGTTTTAAGTAATTTTACAATCCATTGTTTTCAAACCATTTGATTTTTAACCGATCTCTAATTTGTGGAATGAAAAATAGAAGTAAAAAATCTGAAGCCTCCGACCTCCGGCTAAGAGCAGAAGAATTACTGAAAAAAAAATCCTCAAAAACAATAGAGTCTGGCAGTGGAGCCGACCTGGTGAAACTCGTTCACGAGCTTGAGGTACACCAGGTAGAGCTTGAATTGCAGAATGAAGAGCTTCTTGCAGCAAATAATAATACACAACTGGCAGTTAAAAACTATACTGAATTATTTGAGTTTACTCCGGCATGTTATTATTCTTTATCCAGTGATGGTGATATAATAAATCTGAATACGAGTGGTGCACAATTGCTTGGTAAAGAACGCAATAGGCTGATAAGCAGCAGATTTGGCTTTTTTGTATCAGACGAGACTAAACCAATTTTCAATCTTTTTTTAAGAAATGCATTTGATTCCGGGACAAGACAATCCTGCGAAGTAATCATAACAACCGATTTCCACAGATCAGTATATGTTTATGTTTTTGGTCTTGTTACAAATGATGGAAAAACATGTAATCTGAACATTATTGATATAACTGAGCAAAAGCAGGAAGAGAGAAAAATGAAGGATTTGCTGGAAAAACTGACAATTTCAAACAAGGAACTTGAAAGCTTTGCCTATGTTGCTTCGCACGACTTGCAGGAACCACTCAGGATGGTTGCAAGTTTTATGCAATTACTCTCACAACAATACGGAGATAAACTTGACAGCAGAGCACATGAATACATTAATTTCGCTGTTGATGGCGCGAAACGCCTGTACGACCTTCTGAATGGCTTATTGTCTTATTCCCGGATACAAACTAGAGGAAAAACCTTTACTCATGTAGATACCAATATTATATTAACCAATGTACTTAAAAATCTTTCACTAATTATCAGAGAAAGAAGCGCTGTGATAAAATCTGATAAATTACCGGTTTTACTTGCAGATGAGACCCAATTATTGCAGTTGTTTCAAAATCTTATTGCAAACAGTATCAAATTCAGTTCATCACCACCCAGTATTTATATCTCCTCAAAATTTGATACAGACCATTACCTGATTTCATTTAAAGATGAAGGAATGGGCATTGAGCCCCAGTATTTCGGGAAGATCTTCGAGATGTTTCAGAGATTAATGCCAAAGGATCAATATGATGGAATTGGTATCGGACTCGCCCTCTGCAAAAGGATTGTTGAACGGCATGGGGGAAAGATCTGGGTTGAATCGGAATCAGGAAAGGGATCAACATTCTTTTTCACGATTCGTAATGATATTCCAAAAGGAGTCTGGTAAGGATAGGGTTAACCTATACCACAATCAAGATTTTGTTATTGATATTAAAGACTTTATAGAAAAACAGTTGGGTAAGATCAGGGTTAAAAGTGAGTGTGGTAAAGGCACCGAATTCATGTTTACTTTACCGGTTTTATCTAAAAAATGAAACTTAAGAAAGTCTGTTAAAGTCCTACTATTAGATCCAGCATTTCAAGCCTGGTTTTTCCCAGTTTAAATCCAAGATTTTCCATCATTGAATTTTCTTCACCTAGCAGGTAAAATAGATCTTTTTCTGTCAAATCGGGAAATATGTGTTTTAGTTTTTTCTTTTTTTTGACCCAGGAGTTTCGTATGTATGTATTCATAGTAGATAATTTTAAAAAAAGTTATGTGTCATTTTAAAATAATAAAAGAGGCCTCCTTAGAAGAGCCTCTTTTATTTATTTTCAACTTGCCATGTATTATGGCTTAACAACTGTATTCATCTGAAGAGTAACTGCTGTCTGAGCAAGCATTCTACCTTTAATTGAAGCTCCTGTCTGAAGATTGATAGCTGTTTTTCCCAGGATGTTGCCTTCAAAATGGCTTGTAGTTCCTAATGTAACTGCACCCGACACCTGCCAGAAAATGTTTTTAGCCTGAGCTCCGCCTGCTAAAGTAATTCTTACTGCTGAACTCATATTAAGTGTCCCTGCTACCTGAAAGATCCAGATATCAGTAGCTGCACCTGAAATTGTTATGTTTGTCGGGATCGTAACTGCTGTAGTCCATTTATAAAGACCTGGCTTAAGAGTTAATCCGCCGATTTTTCCTGCACCTAAATTCAAATAATTAGGATTGCTTCTTCCTGCTGCATTGGTGTAAGCTGTCTGCATAGCTCCTACTGCTGAAGTAAGCATGGATGGATTGGTAATACGACATGGCAGTGGACCTGCAGCATCTACTGTATATACTGATCCTGCAACTTCTGAACATTTTAATAAAAGGGCCGCTCCGGTAATCGGGCTGGTTCCTACATTACCTGTAATAGTAGATTTATAGACATCAGTTATACCTGATTTCGAAAGAATTACAAAATTACCTGAAGCACCAAGATTTACGGGAGCCAATGTACTGGCCGAAACAGCTGTTGCAGTTTCATTTGTTGGTTTTGATGGTTCGTATTTGTTATTCCTGTTGTCATCATGCTTATTACAGCTTGCCATTATGGCTGCAAGCATAAGAGCTGCAACCGGATAAATTTTTGATAGTTTCATGTTTTTTATTATTAATTGTGATTACATTATCACTTGTCAAAGATGAGGTCTTTAATTTCTAAGATATTACATCTTTCCGGTTGATACTTGCAACTTTCACACATGGAGTCTTAGTCTGAATTAACTATAAAAAAAAAGGCATCCCACAAATGGGATGCCCTCTTCCAAAAATCAAATGAAACCTAAATACTTATGGTCTGATAAGTGTGTTTGTGCTCGCAAGTGTTACTGCAGCATTAATAGCAAGTAACCTGCCTTCAACAACAGCATATGAATTTACCGAAATAGCTGTATAAGCCAATACATTCCCTTTGAATGCGGTATAATCACCGATCGTTGCTGAACTACCAATCTGCCAGAAGATATTCTTAGCCTGGGCTCCACCTGCAAGAATTACGTTTCCACCTGCACCACCTACAGTTGTAAGCGCTGATGCAACCTGGAAAACAAATACTGCCTCAGGATCGCCCTGAGCATCAAGTGTAAGGTCACCTTTTTGTACCAATACTGAAGATGTTGATTTATAGATCCCGGGAGTCAGTGTTTTTCCACCCTGATCGCCGGCTATCAAAGCCGGAGCCGGGGTAAGAGCTGCTGCAGCAAAAAGATATGCATCTGAAAGATCCTGTTTTGCCTGTATCAACATTGCTGCTGTACCTGCGGGTAGAAGATCGTCTGAACTGTAAATAGCCCCATTGACAATCGTTGCAGGAGGAAAACCGGTTACTGAAGCACGTATTCCAGGGTATATTGCAACATCCATGTTATTAATGACCGACTGACCCACACTTGTTATTGCAGTTGCGCTGAGGATCCCAAACCGTGAAGCGGTTTTAAGATCGACAAATAACGGATTCACATTTGCTACCGAAACCGGTACTATTGCTGGTAAAATAGATGGTGCTGGCAAAGGAACTGGTAAACCCAATACTGCTACAGATTCAAGTGAAATTGTATTTGCACTTGTTAAAGTTACAGCTGCGTTTATTGCAAGTACCCTGCCTTCAACAACAGCCGCTGAGTTAAGAGTTACAGAGGAGTAAGCCAATACGTTTCCTTTAAAGGAGGTAT
>JANNKF010000475.1:0-2140 GCA_031396165.1 Bacteroidales bacterium
AGGTCGACAAGATAAAAACAAGCTGTAATGTTGCTGTTAGTATGCCGACGTGAAACTATAACATTTGCCATCTTTGACTTTTCCCAATCGCCATTTACATGGCACTCATGAATGGGAATGGAGCGGGCTTTTTTCCGGATATAATTCTCAGGACTTAACATTTGTATCACTTTTCCTGAACCTGTTTTTGCCATGATCTTAATAGTTTATTAGCGTTTTAAAGCTAACTATTTTTTGATTTCTGACAAACAATCAACATCATCAAGAAATAATATTCAAAACGCTCCCGGTTGTTTGGTTAACAATGAAGAAATTATGGTTAACAATGACAAGGACATGCCATGGCATGTCCCTACTGAACTACCTCTTTCCCAACTGTAACTACCTTTATTTCGGGTGCACCAACTAGCATGTCACCTATACTAGGACCAAAAGCTTTGAAATATTCGGCTGCAAAATGTGCATCAACAGCAGCCTGATTTTTATATTCTTCAACAAAAACAAACTTTGAATTATCATAAGGATCCTGGAAAAGCTGATAATAGCTGCAGCCAGTTTCTGTATTTGATTTCTGAATAATATCTTTTGCAGCTTCAATAAAATCCTTCGCTCTTTCAGGCTTAATCGTCAGCTTTGCGATAATCATCATTTTAGCATCGGCTACCGGTTCAGCAGCCTGTAATTCAGATCCTTGAACTTCAATGCCGGTTTTCTTGTTTCCGCAACTTCCAGCTACTATTGTTATACAAAACAGCAGGACAAATAATTTTACTTTCATGGTTTTTGTTTTAGGTTCTTATTGTTTTTAGGCCATGAATATAATAATAAATATTGATTATTTGAATGTGGTCCATGCGGGCCATGCCATGGCATGTCTCTACAGAATTAAATGAATTTCCGATAGTGATTTAATGGCCCTGTCAGAAAAGAAATCGCCTGCCGGGAATATTCTGA
The DNA here is from genome assembly GCA_031396165.1 of Bacteroidales bacterium. Classification (GTDB taxonomy): domain Bacteria; phylum Bacteroidota; class Bacteroidia; order Bacteroidales; family VadinHA17; genus LD21. The sequence continues at coordinate 955 of JANNKF010000475.1, forward strand.
ACAACCCACCGTCTTCATTTGGTTCTGTCCGCACCAGAAGGTACTCCTGCTGATCGTTCCTGTTGAAGAGTTCAGAATAAGAAACAGCACAACGATAGCCATCTTTTCCAACCAGACAAAAAATGCCTTTTTGAAGATTTATTCTGCTGACAGGATAATATTTCGCTAATTGATCTTTAAGGATCATTCCTTTAAATGGTGATGTACTATGGATGCCTTTTCCTCTTCCGTAGAATATTGTATTATAAGTTATGTCTTCAGGTTCGGTGGGTGCAAGAAATGCAATTTCTTTTTCAGTACTGAATAACCTGAATTCAGATGAATACAACGGTGTTAAACCTTTCACAACAGGAAATGATTTTCTGACAGATTTTACCGTGATCTTAACCGGGGATGCAATGTTTCTCTCAGTAATCAGATCGCTTGACGCAACAATTTTACTCTCTGAGGGAAGTGCCCAGAGGTCCTTTGTTTTGGAAGGTACTATCCGCGACACACCAGTGGCTATTATGATCTTATGCAGATTATCCGGATAGTAAATTTCACCCCAGCTGAAAACAACTTTTTCTCCCTTAACATTCTCTATTTCAATATAAATATCTATTATCGGATTAAACTCTAAAGCATTGGCTTTTTGAAGAATATTCTTATTAAGGATATCAAAAAGCGAGTATCCATCATATCGGTAGGCACCAACAAACCTGTCACCCCCGGTACTGTCGAGCAATGTCTCCTTAACAATTACCGAATGCAGGGGAAGTGATGAAAAATCAACATTGCCGGGGTTTGCAATCTCACCCTCAATTATCAAATCATTCAGTATAAGAGCAATAGTTTCAGTGTTATCATAAAAACTGTTTGTTATATCGGAGGTATCAATTAATTGGGTTCCGATCTGTGATGAGAAGTCAGGCTTCTTCTCTGGCAGATTTGTACAGGAAACCAGGACAGTAAACGTAATAAGGCAAAGTGATAGTAGTTTCATAGGTATTTTTTGAAGTTAATTCTTTGCGTCTTTTCGACCTTGCGTGAAAAATTCAATATGTAAATATATTCATATCGATTACAAAAATAGTTTTTGAACATTATATTGATATGACTTTTATCAGATTCTCACAAAAATTGAATATTCTGAAAAAGACGCAAAGTTGCAATATTCTCGCAAAGAGGCAAAGAATGAGTCTTT
>JANNKF010000477.1:0-24302 GCA_031396165.1 Bacteroidales bacterium
TACCGGCAGGCAGGGTTTATGGATTTTGACTTTTGAGACAGCCTTGTTCATTTTAAAACTTTGAACATTGCTATCCGGAATATTGTTTCTTACTTTATCAGTCTTATAAATAGTAATACCATAATCTATGAAATTATCTGCAATTCTGCTTCTTAGTGCCATTTCATTACAAACATTTTCACAGAACAAGCCCGCCTATAAAATTTTCACAGGAGAAGGAAAAAAAGCTCACTATGGCGATATGATTAAAGATATCTCAAGGGCCGATATTGTTTTTTTCGGAGAATTGCATGACGATCCGATTGCCCACTGGCTTGAACTTGAAGTTACAAAAAGCCTGTTTGCTGAAAAAGGAAAAGATCTTGTGCTTGGTGCAGAGATGTTTGAATCAGATAATCAGCTTTTACTGGATGAATATCTGAAAGAAGTTTATGATGCCACAAAATTTGAGGCAGAAGTAAAATTATGGAAGAATTACAAAACAGATTATAAACCGCTCGTTGACGTTTCCAAGAAAAACAAACTCCCTTTTATTGCAACAAATGTACCGCGAAGGTATGCTTCTGTTGTAAACAAAAGCGGATTTGAAGGACTTGAAACCCTTACCCCCGAGGCTAAATCATACATAGCTCCGCTACCCTTCCCTTACGATCCGGAAGTGAAATGTTATAAAGATATGCTCTCAATGGGCGGAATGGGAGGAGGACCGGTAGTTGCGCATGATAATACAAATTTCCCTAAAGCCCAGGCTGTTAAGGATGCCACAATGGCTCACTTCATTCTTGCTAACTGGTCAAACGGAAAGCTCTTTATTCACTATAACGGATCATATCATTCACACAATTTTGAAGGGATTGTCTGGTATCTGAATAAGTTTAATCCGGGCCTGAAAATTGCCACAATTGAAACTGTACAGCAGGATGAAATTGATAAGATGGATAAGGAAAACAATAACATCGCCAGCTTTGTAATTGCTATACCTTCTTCTATGACCAGGACATATAAATAGTGATATTCGTTATCTTCTTGGGGAGACGTATTAATACTATTATCTTTGAGGTCAAATAATTAAATATTACCACCGTGAAGAAAACATTGTTTATTACAGGTTTAATAATCTTATTAACAGCCTCTTGCAGAGGTCCATTAGCAAAGCCCGAGGTTGCGGAACAACCTGCAGGCATGATGGGAAATCAGGGAATGACAGGTGCTGCCAAAATGGAAGCCCCTAAACTTGAAAGAGAAGAGTTAACTATTGAACCTGTTCAGGGTGGAGTTACTCTGGCCGAGCTTTTCACTAATAAGAAAGATTACTCAGGCAAAACTGTAAAGATCAAGGGAAAAGTTACCAAAGTAAACCCGGAGATAATGGGTAAAAACTGGATCCATATTCAGGATGGAACCATGTCGGACGGTCAATTCGACCTTACCATAACTTCTGATTTTGTACCAGAGATAGGTAGTATCCTTACACTTGAAGGAAAGATTGCCCTTGATAAAGATTTTGGTTACGGTTATACCTATCAGGTCCTCATGGAGGAAGCTAAAATCGTTCAATAAAAAACTTAACCGCTGATTTACACGGAGTTACACAGAACACTAAATAGATTAACTCCGTGTAAACCCGTGTTATCCGTGGTTAAAAAAAGATCTGTAAATCATATACAGTTTCTTTTGGTTCATGCAGCGCTGAAAACATCAAATCCTTTAACCACGGTCCCGATAGCTTATCGGGATCACGGAGTATCACGGATAAAAACATCTTCGCCTCTTCACCTTATCTCCCCTTCATAATAAAGTGGCACTGTTTTTGCTTTACATCTTACAGTAGAGGCCTCTTTAAATATAGTTCCACGGTTGTCTGTGAATTTATTAACAACTAAAAACTATTTATTATGAAGAGGAATGAAAAAAAGGCACCTGAATTTGATGAGATCATTTTCGAGAACCGCAACAAAGCCTACGGAGCCTACGATCTCCGGAAACGATACAAAACAAACACCAACATCTCTATTCTGACCACGGTTGTTTTAAGCACTATGCTTATAACTGCACTTTCACTTAAACCGGAAAAGGGAACTGCAGTAACCGGAATAAAAGATGTAATTTTGGTAATGCAAGATCCGATAATACCCGATGTAGTATCTCCGCCTGAAGCAAAACCACCCGCTGAGAATCCTAACACTCAAAAGTACCTTAAGCCAGTTGTGACGGATGATACGACTGAAATAACTCCCTTTCTTCCAATTACTGATGATATAATTAGTACAAGCGCAGATGGTCAGGTATCTGATTCCGGAACTGTTAAGTATACCGAGCCTGTTGATCCTGTTATACCAGTTGAGATTGCACCGCGTATCACAGTAGACGTGATGCCGGAATATCCCGGAGGGAACAATGAACTGCTGAAGTATATCAGCGATAACCTCAAATATCCGGCCGAGGCTCAGGACAATAACATCCAGGGCAAAGTAACATTGAAATTTGTTGTAAATCCTGATGGCTCTGTTAACAGGATTGAAGTGATCAAAGGCGTACACCAATCACTCGATAATGAGGCAATCAGGGTGATAGGTAGCCTGCCCAGGTTTATCCCCGGAAGGCAGGGTGGCATTCCTGTGCCTGTCTGGTTTACAATACCAGTAGTATTTCAACTAAAAGTAAACTGACTACTGCTGCACAGAGATTTTCTGAATCTCTGTGAATAGCGCTTTGAAGCAATTGACCGGAGTATTTGTACCACTCTCCGGTCTTTTTCCGTAATAACTGTCCATAAACTGGCCCGCACCTGACCATACAGTCTGTACCATACCCTGAAAACGATCTTTCATTTCGGGAGTGGCACTATTTCTGAATTTCACCATATCCCGGGCTTGTAAAACAGCATTATCGGGCATACGCCAGGGGCATGTTACAACGTTTAGTCCTTTCATTGCAAACCATACCGGGGTCTGGTCGGGACGCTCGTAGTGCCAGTCGCATATTATTACATCCTTGGGAATCATATCGATAGCCCTATGGGTATTATTATAGCTTGCCTCCCATTCTCCAAGTCCTGTAGTTTTACCATCAAGTAACCGATCGCCCCAGAACCATAATTTCCTGTTTTTTATTGCGAGATGATCCCGGATTTTACGAACCTCCCCGGCAAACAGTTCTGCTTTATCTCTGCCTGAGCACCGTGGACACTGAGCTTCACCTATATAAAAAACCTCATCCATACCTGCATGAAATGCCTCAGCTTCAAATACCTCACAGATTTCATCAACCAGATCAAATACTATCTCATGAACACCGGGATGGAGCGGACAATAGCTTTTGCAATATAATCCGTCGGCATTTGGCCATACATACTTTTCGGGCATCTTAACCTTTGGTGTCTCATCAAATTCAGGATACACTTTCAATAAATTCCCGATCCTGCCGGCCCACGACTGATGTCCTAAGAGATTAACCTGAGGAATAATCCGGATGCTGTTCTTTTTGCAGACAGCCACAATTTTCTTTACCTCTTCATTTGACAAACCAAGTGAATCCTTAAGTTCAGGATGACTGACATATTGATAATTGAAATCAACCCTTAGAATCAGAGTGTTGACAGTTCGTGGTGCCAATTCCTCATCAATGAATTTAATAAAAGCATTGACCTCCTTCGATTGAGGGGCAGCGATGCAAAAACCCCTGACAGGCAGAATATTTGCCGGAACCATTATTAATCCCGGATAGTGTTTTGTAATGAGAGATTTTGCCTCATCAGATAGTTCCGACAGAGGAACAGGTTTATCCTGAGGCCTTGTCTGTTTCTGATTGATCTCCCCCATAAGGCTCCATCTTCTTGTAATTTCAGAAGGCTCCTTTGCAGGAATTCCATAATTCGTAAAATCTATAACCTTTTCATCAGGTTTATCAGTAGCATTACGCAGTAGTGCAAGTCGGAAATCCTTGTTCATGAACCATCTTATTTCCTTGTCTTTATCTGATCCACCTATTCCCGATCCGGTCTCTTCGAAACGGTAGTTAAAACTATTTGATTTATATTGAGATCTCCATAACAGACCAAATTCGCCTTGTGTTATAAATTTCACATCAGGCCATCTGCTTTTAATTTCGCGCAGCCATTCTGTTAAACCGTTAACATCAATTGGAAGCGATACCTCCCAGCAGTTTGCTACCCATGCAAATCCATTGAGTTCAAATCCTCTGTCGTAGTGAATCGCAGTTGTATGGATCATCTCCTGCACACCAGTTTTAAGTCCATATTTGCCTAGTGTTTCAATCGGACCTACACCCATCCTGCTGTTAAAACTCTGAGCAAATCCCTCTCTCCTTCCTGCGAGAAAATCGACTGTCCAGCCGTCAAGATTTACACAATCCACAAAGTCATCCTTCCCCCGGGCTGGTTTACAAAAGTGTTCCTTTGATGGATAAAAAGGATAGCAGACAGACCCATCGCCATCCTGATTATCAATGGCATACTGGCTCCAGATATTTCCCTGGCAGACATGAATTCCCTCCTTTTCGGCAAGGTACTCCTGGTTTAGAGATGACATAAAACCGGCCACAACACTTTTCGGTCGAAATCCCTTACCGACAATCTCTGAGACCCTGGCAAGTCCGTCGTGAAGATCTTTATTTACCTGATCGGTGCTATTATATGCGTTTGCAAAAAAGGCTCCGGGAATAAAAGTGATATCGTCGCCAAATTTCTTATGATATCCGACAACAAGTTCACGGATCTTCACATAGTCTGGAGTCTGATCGTGTAATGCCAGCCAGCTGAAGGCCCATGTTATTTTTGCCCCCGGGAATCCTGTTTCGATTGCCTGGCGATATTTTTCAACCCGTTCAGGGGTATGAAGGCTCCGTTCATCTTCTCCAACATTTCTGTTACGTGAAACTTCAATCTGGTTAACCCTAATTATCGCGTTGAATGTGAGGAACCTTGTTCCATTCAGTTTAATTGGTTCATCCGGAACAGGATTACCGGCTATGGGATAAATCGTTAACAAGCTAAACAGGAAAATGCGAAGAACAAATGGTATTGATTTCATGAATATTTATTTGTCAGGTTAAGATAGACCCAAATGTAAATAAAAAATCCCTGCTGCGAATAAAGTCAGTCGTTCATTGAGAATGATGAATGTTGTGACCAAAAGTCTAATATTCCTACCTGATTAGAACAACACGTTTTGAACTATAATATTCATGGTTTAGAAATAATCGTAGAAAATATAAGCCCTGAGGAAATTCCGGCACATTAAATCCACAAGAAAAATCACCTGAAGTCTTTTGGGTTGAAACAGATGAAACCAACTTACCATTAATGTCATATAACATTAATTCCAAAATACCTGAATTATTATCCTTTACAATTACTTCAAATGAATTCCGTGCAGGATTTGGATAAATTATGAATGGTTTGTCAGCCACAATATCAGATTCTCCAGAAGTAATGAAGATTGTAATTTTAACCGGAATACTAAAATCGGTAATCGATGGCACAGAGGAATCCATTACGATTCTTCTGAAATAAACTGTAGTGTTTTCAACTATTGATGGAATGTAATTCTCCGGAACGGGGTCGTTAACAAGTGGAGCCCAAATACTTCCATTATAACTTTTTTCCCATTTATAAGTATAGGGAGGAATCCCTCCCACCGGTCTGGTGCCTGTCATTACCGGTGGCAACTGGCCGGATACAATACTATCTATCTGATTTCCATTGACAAATGATCGGATGTTATTGAATAAAAATCCACTGATCGTTGGTGTAAAAGCAGCAAGTTTTTCGCCGATTGTCCCACTGGTTCCGTTGGATCCGGATAATCTTGTGCCACCAGTACCACCATTGACATTCATTATAACATTTGCCGGAACAACAATATTATTAGTCATAATCAGACCTCCTCCGCCACCCCCGCCTTCTCCAAAATTATTCGCTGTATTTCCTCCTTTACCTCCGTTTGCAGAAATTGAAAGTGCCGATTCATTTAATTTTGTTGAAAAACTCTTCAAAGAAATGACTACTGAACCCCCTCCGCCGCCTCCGCCTGCCCCTGCGTTACCACTGGCATTCCCTTCAGGAGTGGCCCCGTCTGCTTTAATAATCCTTCCATTTCCTTTAAGTGTATCGCATATTATTATTATTATACCCCCGCCATTTGCCCCAGCTGATGTGGAACTGACTGGCTCATATGTAGAAGAGCCTCCGCCGCCTCCAGGAAAGATTCCTCCCTCTATATCACTATATTTAACTGACCGACCCCCAACCCCACCATCATTGGGAAAACAAGCAATTAACTCCATTCCGCCTCTACCACCCGATCCATAATTAGAACCACCGCCCCCGCCTGAGTACCTGCCATTCCCTCCGCCTCCACCGGTAAAGTTATTGCCTCTGCCTTTTACAAAGTTGGGAACAATTGGCTGCATATCGTCAATATTTTTCATTGCAATGCTTGAAGTACTTTCTCCTTTAAAACCCGAGTTTGTGAAGCTCCCAGGGAAACTGAATTTATCATAGGTTAGAGGATCAGATTCTATGCAAATCCCTGATCCCTGAGAAATTGCACCTCCTGAAAACCCTTTACCGGTAACGTCAATGTCTGCATTCAATGAAAGTGTATTTCCTATAGTCAATGCCAGTACTCCTCCTGTTTTGGAAATACTGTCCCATGGCTGGCAGGTAAGCTTAGAGGTTACTTCAGCCTTATTATAAACTGCAACCCTAATCAACTGTACCATACCCCTTACAGAATAAGTTTTCTTAATACCAGATGTGAATACTATATTTTTGGATCCGATGTTTACCGAATTTATAATGAGAAATTCACTCTGTCCGGGGGCTCCGATAGTATCATAAAAATATCCGTAAGCAGCTGATTCCGGGACATTTATTATTATCCCCTTCATCTGAATAATCAAGGCAGTATCACCCGGAGAGAATTGTGAAAGATCATCAACTATAACATTATCTGCTCCAATTGATTTTACACTTGCATATTTATTGATAATTCCTCCTATGTGATTCTGAAAAGAAAAAGTTGGACTGCTTAGACTAATACAAGCCAATGTGAATACAAGTGATTTTAGAAATTTTACCGGTAATCTGATCATAAAAAGATATTATTGTTAGCAATTTAACAATAAATATTTGATTATATAAGCGTGATTCAGAAATTTATAGAGAGTACAACTTTTATTACTATGAAAATGATGCGAATATTCTCGTGGCTGGTTTTAGTGAACAACCTATATTTCTGTCTGGATAATACTGTTTCTGGTATTGTTGTTTTGTGGTTTCATACTTATTCTCTTTAAAAACCTGAGAAGAAGAAAGATTTAACTATACTGTAAATAAAATCTTCTGAATTTTACGTACAGGGGAAAGATTGAGGTCGCCAGAAGTCATAACCCTTCACTTACTGTTTATGGTAAGAAGTTGTGGGAAGAGTTAAGAAAAAAGAATGATGAAGATGGAGTATTGAAATTATTTAACAAAATTTACTATTTTTGCACTCGAACTTTTTGGTCGGTTAACCGAGTGGCTAGGTAGTGGTCTGCAAAACCATTTACGGCGGTTCGAATCCGCCACCGACCTCAACAAATCCCTACGCACGATGTGCCAGGGATTTTTTGTTTTTTATATTTGCTATGGCTAATTAAATTATATGAGTTCCCTACTCTCCTCAATTCATCCCGATCTTACTCCCGGATTCCTGTTGCTTTTCCTTCTGGTGGCTCTTTTACTGGGAATGGCAAAAGCCGGACTAAGCGGGCTTGGATTGGCGATTATACCCATAATGGCACTGATTTTCGGTGCAAAGGAGTCGACCGGGGTTATCCTGCCTATGCTGATATTTGCTGATATAATGGCTGTGTCATATTATCACCGGCATGCTGTCTGGAAACATATCTTTAAAATACTGCCATGGGTTGCAATCGGAATAATTGCTGCACTGATAACAGGAAATCTCATAAACGACAATCAGTTCCGGATAGTGATGCTTACGGTAGTCTGGATCATGCTTATCCTTATGGTGGTGAACGACCTCTGGAAAAAAAAGGCGGAAACTGTTCCTCATAACATATTCTTTGGTTCTTTCATGGGGCTTACAGGCGGATTCGCAACTATGATCGGGAACTCCGCCGGACCTGTCTTCACACTTTATTTCCTGGCAATGCGATTGCCAAAAAAAGAGTTCATCGGAACAAGTGCCTGGCTATACCTTATAATGAATACCGGGAAACTGCCTCTTCAGGCTATTGTCTGGAAAAATATATCAATGACTTCTCTTATCCCCGGACTCATCTCAATACCATTTATTGCCCTCGGCATCTACATCGGGATCAGGATAGTTGATCTGTTTTCAGAAAGTGTCTACAGATATTTTGTTATCATCACTACTGTGGGAACTTCAGTTTTATTATTTTTGTAAAAAGTGTCATTTTGTAAGAATTACACTTACACAACCAATCTTACCACCCATCGGAGGATTCATCTTTGATACCTTAACTGTAACTTTCATAACTCCACCCATTTCGGTATAAATTGCGTCGAGTATTCTGCCTGCGATATGTTCGAGCAAATGCGATTTCATCTCCATCTGCTGCTTCACAATTTCATATACTCTCTGATAATTAACAGCATCCTTAAGATTATCACTCTCAGCGGGAACTGTCATATCTGTTTCAATGGTAAGGTTCACAAGAAACTTGTTTCCCACAATACGCTCCTCTTTGAAGTGGCCATGGAAGGAGTAAAACTCCATATTTTCGATCTGGATTAGTCCCATAATATATATATGTTAGTTTGAGGCCACAGACTGAAGTCCGTGGTTAGTGAGTCTCGTCGAATGTGTTTCAGGTACCAGGACACAAGTCCAAAATAATTCATTAAATATTTGGTTTATATTACAAACTAGTTTACATTTGCAACATATTTAAATTCAATATTCATTATAAAAGTAATTATTATTATGGAAAATGAAGAAAAATTGATGACAGGCGAAGAGAGCCTGAGGATAATATCAGAAATGATAAATAGAACTAAAGTGAACATCAGGGGGGGCAGTTTCCATCTCTTATTCTGGGGATGGCTGATATTTGCCTGCAGTCTTTCGGAATTCCTTCTCTGGAAGCTATCTGATTTCGCTAACCCCTGGTATGTATGGTTTTTTGTAATTCCCGGGGTCTTTGTCTCATTAATTTACGGATTTACAACAGGGAGGAGAGCAAAAGTGCAAACCTACGCAGACAGACTTTATATGTGGACATGGTTCGGATTCATGCTTGCTGCTATTACACTGTTTATAGTGCAATCCTCAAAAATGCAGTCCGTTGGACCCTATATACTCATTCTTGCAGGATTCCCTACATTTGTTTCAGGGTTTATAATCAAATTCAAACCATTAATTGCCGGTGGAGTGTGTTTTTGGGTAATGGCTGTAGTTGTAAATTTTGCAGGGCCGGATATTGCACCTTTAGGTATGCCGTTGGCAGTAATGCTTGGCTACCTGATTCCGGGATATATCTTAAAAAGTAAGGTTGATCATGACTAGGTTTAAAGAACTGGATCCGATACTACACTCACAGTTGCGACTTGCAATAGTATCGTTACTAATAAGTACTGAAGTTGCTGAGTTCACCTATATCAGGGAACAGACCGGAGCAACTGCCGGTAATCTTAGTATACAGATTACAAAACTTAAAGAGGCTGGTTATATTGAAGTTGAAAAAAAGTTCAGCAACAACTATCCTCAGACACTTTGCAGAATAACTCTTGTTGGAAAGCAAAAATTCAGCGAGTACGTAAATTCGCTTAAAGATTATCTTAATCCCGACAATTAAAAGTTGATAAAGATTGAAAATTCGGCCATAAACAAAGAATAGTAAAGAACAATTTATATCTTAGATTCGAAATTTTTTAACCTACTATACTTAAATCTTTATTTATGGCCGAAAAAAACAACACACAAAACAAAGCCCTGGTATTCATAATAGCTACAGTGGCAGCTACCGGAGGTTTGCTCTTCGGATTCGATACAGGCGTAATTTCAGGAGCGATTCCGTTTTTCCAGAAAGCTTTTGAAATCAGCGACAGCTGGATAGAAATCATTACTACTGCCGGTTTGGTTGGGGCAGTTCTCGGAGCCATGCTCAGCGGAAGGATCGCCGATATTGTCGGACGGAAAAAGGTTATTCTGACATCAGCTGTTATTTTCGCTATCGGAGCAGTCTGGTCAGGCGCTTCTTCAAGTGCGATGATGCTTGTTTTCGCTCGTTTTTTCCTTGGTATCGCAATCGGGGTTTCTTCATTTGCTGTTCCATTGTACATCGCTGAAATTTCTCCCACAAAAAGTCGTGGAACAATGGTTTCGATGTTTCAGTTATTGATAACAATTGGAATTATGGTATCATACCTCAGCGATTCTGCGTTTGCTGTTCCTGATGGAGATCCTGCTTTCGTATCCTGCTGGAGACCAATGTTCTATGTTGGGGTTATACCGGCATTGATTATGTTTGTAGGTATGATTTTTCTTCCTGAAACACCAAGGTGGCTCATAAGTAAAGGACATGAAGAAAAATGCCGTCAGGTATTGCAGAAAGTTGAAGAACCTCAGCTAGTTGAGGACGTAATTTCAAGAATGAAATCAGACCTCAATGCAGATAAAAACAACAAGGTAAAATGGAATGATATCTTCAATAAATGGTTGAGGGTTCCATTAATCATTGCAATTGGAATAATGTTTGTTCAGCAATTTACAGGTATCAATACAATTATATACTACAGTCCGAAAATATTCCTTATGTCAGGTTTTGCTGACGCACAGGCTGCTGTATGGGCATCCGTCAGTGTCGGGGTGGTAAACGTGGCTTTCACAATTCTTTCGCTCTTCATGATCGACAGATTAGGACGCAGGAAACTCTATTTCATTGGTTTGTCGGGTATGGTTGTTGCCCTGGTAGCAATGGGAACATGCTTTGCACTTCAGGCAACCCTGGGTGATTCAATCAAATGGGTAACTATTTCACTTGTATGGGTTTATATAGCTTTCTTTGCAATCAGTCTTGGCCCTCTCGGCTGGCTGATCATTTCAGAAGTATTCCCGTTAAGCGTAAGAGGTATTGGTTCCAGTATCGGAGCTCTCTCAAACTGGTTATTTAATGGTGTTGTTGCCTTCACTTTCTTTAAGATTGTTAAAGGTTTAACAATGCCGGGTACCGAAATTACGCTGAAAGGTGAAGATCTCGGTAATCCTGCAGGGGCATTCTTCCTCTATGCACTCGTCGGGATTGCGGGATTAATCTGGGGTTATTTCTTTATTCCTGAAACAAAAAATGTTACTCTTGAAAAAATAGAAGAACACTGGAGGGAAGGAAAACTACCTCGCGACTTAAAACAATAAATAAAAGAGTCCGGCAGATCGCCGGACTTTTTTTTATAACCAAATTCATCCTATTTTTGTATTCCTAAAACAAAAACGGATGAGCGACGAGAATGCAAGGGAAAAGGAAGAATCCAAACCCTCAGTAAGTTTCATAGAACAATTTATTGTTGAAGATCTTAAAGCAGGGAAAAACAACGGAAAAATTGTAACCCGGTTTCCTCCTGAACCCAATGGGTATCTTCATATAGGTCATGCAAAAGCCATTTGTCTCGACTTCGGAATGGCACAAAAGCATGGTGGAAAATGCAATCTCAGGTTCGACGATACTAATCCTGTTAAGGAGGAAATTGAGTATATCGACTCTATAAAAGAGGATATTCACTGGCTCGGCTTTGACTGGGAAGGTCGCGAATTTTATGCCTCCGACTATTTTGGGAAACTCTTTGATTTTGCCAATGAACTCATAAAGAGAGGCTTGGCCTATGTAGATGATCAGCCTGCCGATCTTATCTCCTCGCAGAAGGGTAACCCCAGCCAACCGGGTACAGAAAGCCCTTACCGGAATCGTCCGGTAAACGAAAATCTCGAACTTTTTTCACGGATGAAAAAAGGAGAGTTTGACGAAGGAAGCCGCGTTCTGCGCGCAAGGGTAGATATGACTTCTCCCAACATGCATATGCGCGATCCGATAATTTACAGGATCATCAAATCGCCACATCACCGTACAGGAAGCACCTGGATGGTTTACCCCATGTACGACTTTGCCCATGGACAGAGCGACTATTTTGAAGGGATAACACATTCGTTATGTACACTCGAGTTTGAAGTCCACAGACCTTTATATGACTGGTTTATTGATCAATTGAAGACATCAGATTACAGACCCAGACAGATCGAGTTCAACAGGCTGAATCTTACTTATACGATGATGAGCAAGAGAAAGTTACTTGAACTGGTTAAGGAAGACAAAGTCAAAGGATGGGACGATCCCAGAATGCCAACACTTTGCGGCCTTAGAAGAAGGGGCTACACGCCGGAATCGATTAAAAGATTTGTTGATCTGATCGGCTATACAAAAGTAGAAGCAATAAACGATGTTTCACTTCTCGAACATGCTGTACGCGAAGACCTTAACCTAAGAACCCCAAGGGTTTTCGGAGTACTTAATCCGCTGAAAGTAATTATAAAAAACTATCCTGCCGGCAAAGTTGAGAATGTAGAACTCATTAATAACCCGGAAGACTGCAGTATGGGAAAACGTTTGGTTCCATTCTCCAATGAAGTTTATATTGAGCATGATGATTTTATGGAGATCCCTCCTAATAAGTTCTTCCGGCTGGCACCCGGCATGGAGGTAAGGTTGAAAGGGGCATATATAATAAAGTGCGAAGGGTTTAAGAAGAATGATAAAACCGGTATCATAGAGGAAGTATATTGTACTTACGATCCAGATACCAGAAGCGGAGGATTTTTATCAGAAAAGAAAGTAAAAGGTACACTACACTGGGTATCAGCACAACATGCTGTGGATGCAGAGGTAAGGCTCTATGACAGACTTTTTAATCACGAAGATCCGGCAGGACAAAAAGACGATGACTACCGGAAATTCCTTAATCCCGAATCTCTTAAGGTATTGACAGCCTGTAAAGTTGAACCATCGCTTGCCCAGGCAAAACCGCTTGAGAAGTTTCAGTTTCAGAGACTGGGGTATTTCTGTGTTGATTATGATTCAACATCTTCAAAACTTGTATTTAACCGTACGGTTTCTCTCAAAGACACATGGTCAAAGATTAATAAATAGGTGCTGGGTGCTTGATGCTTGTTGCTGGGTGTTGGGTGTAAGAAATATCCAGCAAATTCTTTATCTTGCATATTCTTAAACCCTTCGTGTTTAAGGAGATGTCAAGTTATAAAGATTTAGAGATTTATTCTATTGCCTATAGGCTTTCTATAAGAGTTCATCATGAGTCGTTTAAACTACCTGCATTTGAATTATATGAACAGGGAAGTCAGGTTAGACGATCATCAAAAGGGATTAAGGATGCTATTGCCGAAGGTTATGGAAGAAGAAAATACAAAGCAGATTATATAAAATTCCTGATATATGCAATTGCTTCCTGTGATGAAACAACCAATCATATAGTAACAATAATCGAGTTCTATCCGGATCTTCTCAGTTTCAAAGATCTGGAAAAAGAATATGACCTTCTTGGCAGAAAAATAAATTATTATCTTCAGTAGGTAGAGTCGTCGCGGAGAAACTGATTTTAACCAGCACCCAGCAACAAGCAATAGCATCAATTTTAAACTTGTTTTTGATTTTTCAGTAATTAAATTATCTTTGCAGCCTGAAAACTGTCCCGTGGTGTAATTGGCAACACGTCTGATTCTGGATCAGAAGAGTTCAAGTTCGAGACTTGACGGGACAACAAGATAATCAACCACTTACGAGATTTTTTGTAAGTGGTTTTTTGTTTGTTGCCAGGTTCTTGCTAGGTTTTGGGGGATTTTAAGAAAATTGGGTTAGAATAGTCAGAGGTTGGTGGGAGTAGACACCATTCTTTAAGATCTTATTCCCTTTCGCTTCAAGAGTTAAATATCGAGTAAATCAATCATAGGGCTAATGAAATTATTACTAGTTTTCATGCCAGGCTTTAGGGATATTAGTTACTATAATTTGCCAAGCTTTTTTAATTCCCAAAAACATTTTGCAGTTGCGTTAATGTCAACGACGGCATTATGTGATTCGTCAAAGCCAGTCCTAAAAAGTTTGTAATGCAGTTCAGAGAGTTTTGGCCACTTGTAACCATATGGTCCGTCAATCGCACAAAAATTTGTAGTGCTCTGCATTGTGCAAATTTTTCTTTTTGTAGCGATGCTGTCTGTCATTTTGTTTCTTAGAAATTCTGCTCCAACAATTTTCTCATCAAAACTCATATTATGTGCAACGAGATATTCAGTCTGATTAATAAGAAATTGGAAGGTTTGTAAAACTATCAGAAGAGCTTGACCTTCTTTATTAGCCCTTTCAGTTGAAATACCATGAATTCTTGATGCATCAGTTGGAATAGTAAAACCATCTGGTTTAACAATATAGTCGCCACCAGAAATTTTATTACCATTGGAATCATAAAATAAATATGCTAATTGAACCAGCCGAGGCCAGTTATTCAGGTCAGAGACAGGAGCTTTCCAGTTATTTGGAAGACCAGTTGTTTCGGTATCGAAGAATAAATACATAATAAGATCCTTATTAGTTTGTGTGTTCGAATTATATAAATGTCATATTGATACTATATGTGGAAAAGCCAGTGCCCTTTACTACATTTGGCGGAATTATTTGACCATCTCATACCGATGTTAAATACTTGTTTTTTAATTACTTATGTTAATCACATCTTGTGGGGCTAAATATGGTCAGGAAGTAGTGATTTTGCAGACTATCAAACAATAACTAGACAACAGAATCAATTTCTCTACCAATACGATGAATGCCTTCTACAATCTTTTTGCGTTGTTCCGGGCGCGGTTTCCGGTGTCCGGTAATATAATGACCCAATTGACGCTCATTTATTCCTGTTACACGGGATAGAGCTGAACGAGTAAGTATCCCCTCAAAATAATGAAGCAAAGCCCTGACATTTAGAACAAAATTAAGTCTATATTTCCCTTTCATTTTGGCCGGAATTTCATCACCATCTTTATGCAATCCCTCCAAATGGAATTCAAGGGCTTCAATATAGGCATGTTTTACTCCTTCCAAAGATTTATGGGTTGCCACGCAGCCCGATACTTCTTCGCTATATGCCCCGTAGTTATCTTCCCAATCAATATTTACTGTAATTGTATGCATAACTTTAAATTTTATCCAGTGATCATTTCCACCCTGCTTGTTTAAAAATATTGTTCAATAAAAACTGTGACAAGGTATCGCTTGGCTTACCATTTATCGTTACCTTACTTTGCTAACACCATGCTTAAATTGTCGATGACTTCCTTTTTGCGCTACCAAATACCAGTTGTCATCTTTAAGCATCTTAATAACCTCACTTACCTTGTAGCTTTTCAATTCGAATAGTGTAATTGTTTGACATTTCAAAGATAGTAAAAATACTACCATTACAAAAACAAGAATACGAAATTCGCCAGAAACTATCTCGCCTTGTAAAAAATCTTGCTAGGTTTCTTGCTAGGTTTCGGGGATAACAGGTATTAAATAATGGAAATGTAATGATTTTGTCTTTATAACTCACCATTGATATTCAATGTGTTAAGTTATAAATATTATATTCTCGTATTCTTCTGGATCAGAAGAGTTCAAGCTCGAGACTTGACGGGACAGCAAGATAATCAATCACTTACAATTTATTTGTAGGTGATTTTTTGTTTGATGCCAGGTTCTTGCTAGGTTTTTGGGGGGATTTAAGAATATCTATTCGTAATTATTCTTAAGTTGGCGGTTATCGTATTCCGGTATCAATATTTACGTTGAGTATTGTTTTGTTCTGCGAATTTATTGAAACTTCAACAGGCAGGTTACTGCCACCTATAGTATTATGCTCTTTTTCAAGTACAACCAGGTAATCCCCGGGAGCCAAATCTATACTGAAAGAGCCATCTAATGCCGGGTTTATCTGAGCAATTTTTCGCTCCCTATTGGATGTCCAAACGCTTACAGGATAAGCTTTATATGTCTCGGCCGTTGGCAGACAGGCAGGATCTGGAGGGATCCTCTCAACCGGACAAATAGGCCCGATGGAAATTACACCTTCCAGGAATCCAGCTTCCTTTATAACTTGCTTACTGCAACCTGAAATTAAAAATAATCCTGCAAGAAATGCAATACCGAGAAATCTATAATAGCTGTGTCTCTCCATGGTTCTGTATTTTGATTATTAACATAATCTCAATAATTATGCCAAATAAACCAGGCTGGAAAAACCAGCGTCCCTTTCACTGTTGGCTTGCGTAAATTGACTACAAAATCCGTGTAAACTCTTCCAGCAGCAACGATAATCAATCTGGTGAAGTCTGATTTTTTCTTGAAGGACTATTTGCAAACACGTTGCAAAAGAATTACATTTGTTATGAAACAGATTAATAATAACTAAATTAATTAGATCATGGAAGGATATTGCGTAAAATGTAAGTCTAAAAAAGAAATCAAAGCTCCTGTTGAAGTTACAATGAAAAATGGCAGAAAAGCAATGAAAGGTAAATGTCCAACTTGCGGTACCGGGATGTTTAGGATACTAGGCAAGGCTTAGATTCGTTAACCATTCATTTTAATAATTAACTACAACTAAAGAGTGTATTATTATGGTAGAATTCATTTTCTACCATAATAATTTCTTTTTGTAATAGTGTCCTGCTCACATTCTAATTTTTAATTAAGGCGGTTATTTACTGATCTTTCAACTAAAAATCTTGCCTGGTGTTAAAAAAAGGTCCTACTCTTTTAAAACTAAAATTTAAAAAAATTCAGGTTCGAGGCCTGCTTTGCTTTATGAAACGAAGTGAAGTGGGGACGGGACAACAAAAGTCATCCTCTCTATACTTTAGTGCCTCTCACTCCGCGGATCTTCCTGATCGAAACCTTGGAGTTAAGAACCCTAAGTACTTCAATCCGCTTATTGGTGATGCGATAAATAATGAGATAACTACCTTGAATTATATTGTGGTAAATCTTGCTTTTGGTGGTTAAGAACCTACATTCGGGGTGCATATTGTACTGATAATCTAAACCCCATATGCTCATATATACTTCGGCAACAAACGCTTTCGCAGAAATGAACCCAAAAGTATCGGTCCCGAAAACAAAGACTGCCTTGATATCGGTTTGGGCTGCAGTGGACAGAACTACTTCTTTTCTCTCGATTTCAGCCATTGCTCAAAGTCGTTCATTGCTTCCTGAACTTTAATAAATGGCCCTTCCTCAGCACTCTTTATGGCGGTCTGAATCTCTTCCAAAGAAACCACCTGATCAGGGATCGCCCAGTTATGTTCATTCGGCTCGTTATCTGCTTTTACCGAAGTGATTTTGGTTGTGTTCATCCTAAAATGTTTTTTACAAAATTAACATAATATTTTCTATATTTAAAATGCTGACTTCTTACCAAAATCAGGTGATTCAAAATCTTCATGGATTTCTTGCCAGTTTTTGGGGCGAATTGTTATTAAATAATGGAAATTTAATGATTTTGTTTTGTATATAGACCTAGTATTCTATGTGTTAATATAATTTTGTAATATTAATTAATGATTCTGGATCAAAAGACCACCCCTGCAGTCTGGCTCCTCCCTAAAATTACCCACAGGGCACTTTAGTCCCTTTCGAACTTTCCACCTTCCGATATTGTTTTAGGCTAAAACAAGATGCAGTTAGATTACATCTGCGATATGGAGTTGGTATACCAAAAAGTATCGCTGTATAATGATAAATTTCTGCTGGTGCGTCCCTACGGCGGTGAAGAAGGCAGCGGGTACGGTGAAGGAGATGGGAGCGTTACCGGTCCACGGATTCAGGGATCGTTAAGGTGGGTAAACCACCCGCATCGCCGGAGTGATGGTACTATGTTGCCTGACGCACATGGGGTTATTGTGACCCACGATAACGCAATAATTATGTTCACCTTTCAGGGTCGGACAGTCTTTGAACAGAACCAGGGCAAACAGTTGCTCGGAGTTATTTTTGAAACAGAAGCGGAATCGTATCGCTGGCTTAATGCAACTTTCTGTGTTCTTGAGGGGCTGATCGACAGCGAAAAGCTACGGATGAGAGCACGAATCTATGCATGCCGGTCTGATATTGTATGAGTAGATGCCATCAAGAGAGAAATTGAGCGAGGGAATGGAGGAAATCCCGGGAGCAGGGTGATCCGGTAACTTCCGGATCGGGTATCGCAAATCGAATTTCATTAATTACCTGCCGTGATTGGCGAGGGCTTGAAGCCTTTGACGACGAGGTAGACACCCAGCGAGAATTCCCATGTTGCGATTGGGAGCACAAAGAGAGCTGTCACCGGAGAAATTGGAGTAAGAATGCCGACTAAAGTTCCAGCCCAGGCTATCACAAGCATTGTAGCCCCGATGAATCCCAGCACCGGAAGTGCCCTCGGTACCAGACGTGACCGGTACAACAGGGTGCCTAGCAACACTCCGTTAATAGCCGGAATGAAACTTTGTCCGAAGAGGAACGACCAATAATACTGTGCAGTAAGGGCCTGTCCTGTTGCCAAAGCACCTGCTCCGGCTCCGGTCTGTCGCAAGGTCACTACCGACATGAGACTGACGATGCCAAAATAGATTGTGGCAGCTTCAAGTGTTCTTGAACCAACGAAGCCCAATGCGAACCCCTCGTTTTGCCTCTTTAGAACCGGGTAAAGCGTTATGGCTGTTCCCATTCCAGCCAGCGCCACTATCATCTCGAGAATGGCGCCAATGATTACAGGAGTATCAGGACCGGGACCAAGAATATAGTTCGGTCCACGCACCGATCCGTAAAGCACGAGTGTCGGGATGGAAACAAAGGTTACAATATAAAATATACCTGCAACGAGTGAGGTTCTCCGTAGAGAACTCATAGGAGCCCGTTCTGTTTTCTTAATATCATTAGCAATCATTTGTCCTCCTTCTGTAGAATAAAACATTCAAAATTCTTCTTCTGTAATTTCCTTATTAGCGAATTTTTATATTGAGGGTCGCTTTTTAAATGTCATCTTTTTTTATTTTTTCTAAAGCGAGTCTTAAACAAACTATTGCCAGAATTCCTGTCGGGATAACAAACAACCTTTCAAATGTTGTTTTGGCAAAAACATTCCCTATAGTGTTCAAAAAGAATAGTATAAATAAAACCCACAGGGCAATTATAACAACTCTCCTCAATCCTGGTAATTTTATTATTTCTGACTTTATCAGTACTATAAAGAAGCAAAATGCCATTATGAGTAAAGAAATAATTTCAAAACCCAGCAATTGTTCTTTGGTCTCCATCCTGCCTCCCCATAGAAAATCAACAGGTGCAAAATCGAATATAAGTATACCAATAACAATGGATAAGTGAAATAGTATAAAAAGGCCAAAGAGTGACAGGCCTATTTGGGTGGCCAGTTTAAAACCAAGAATTTTCTTCATGGCAAAATCTTAAGTTTATTTACTTGTTATCAGCGTTTCTCTCAATTGCTACCTTATCTATTCAATGACAACTTCAGGATGTTCAGGTTGAACAAAATGGCTGCTCTTGAGATTGCCGTTAATATCATCATTTTAAAAAATAAAGATCCTATGCAGTGTACAAAAACAATTATGAAAATTAATGATGATGATGATGATTTGATATCTTCCTGTCTGATGGTATATTGCCGTCAATTACATCGAAGGTTGCCATCATTCCTGCTGCATGATGTTCCAGTATATGACAATGATACATCCATGTTCCCGGACGGTTATCAGGCATCCATGCAATTTTTATTTTACTTTTCGGTGTGAGATTGACGGTATCTTTCCATGCCAGGTATTCCGGTGCTTTACCATTCTCTTCAATAACCTGAAAAAAGAAACCATGCAGGTGAAAAGGATGATCCATTGGACTGGTATTCGATACTTCCCAAATCTGCAGATCACCAACTTTCACGGGTTCGTCATTAACATGAATATGATCGTTTACGAAAAAGTCTGCTCCGTTTTTCAGACTTACACTTTCAGAAAGTTTTACTGTCCTTGTTATTAAAGCATCCTGACTTGCCAGGGGTTCAATCTTTCTTAATGATTCAGGTATTACGGCAATTGAAAAATTTTCTTCTCCAACAGTTACAGTAGCAAATTTTTGAAGCTTTGCCTTGAGAATAGTGCCTCTTTCATAAGGCAATGATTCTATCTGGAATTTATCCCCCTCCTCAAAAGGCCCTGCTGCAATATCTATTCTTTCTGCAGGTGCAATTAAAACTTCAGAGACTTTTCGGGGATGTTCAAGCAATCCGATATCAGTTCCGATAATTTTAAAATCCCTTCCTCCCAGCGACAGCACAAAGTACCTTGCACTTGATGAATTGATAAAACGCCATCTTTCTGTCTGACCCGCACGAATATCTATCGTGGGATTTTCTTTTCCATTTATTAAAAGAGTGTTACCCTGACGACCATCATGCCTTTCCTCAATTCGTGGAACAAACCAGCCTGGTTTTTTAAATTTATTGTCGGAGGTAAGCTTCATGTCATCAATCATAAATACTTTTTCTCCGTCCGTTACCGGATCTGATTTGTCTTCAACTATTAATGCACCGTACATTCCTCTTTCCAATTGTACAGTTTCATTGAAATGTGAATGGTACCAAAAAGTTCCAGCATCTGGTACAACAAAACGATACTCAAAAACTTCACCGGGTTCAATAGGCTTTTGAGTAGCACCAGTGCCATCCATTGAGGCAGGAATTCGTAATCCATGCCAGTGAATCATTGTAGGTTCTTTCAGATTGTTTGTAACTGTGATAACAAGCGTGTCTCCCACTTTTGCTTTTAATACCGGTCCGGGAACCTGTTCATTAAAACCCCATGCTTCAATGCATTTGCCGGGAGCTATATCCCATATAAATTCCGATGCGTTGAGATTGTACGCTATAACCCCATCTTGCTTTTTCATATAGTTTATTTTATTAAGTTAATTCTAAGATTTCCAGTGAATGTTTTATTTCAAACGAATTCCTAATCCAAATTCTAATGAAAGATTTGCCAGATTATCACTTAAAGTCCAGGTATCAGAGCTTATGAGTGGATACGGATACAGAGGAATAAACATACGGTAACTGAAAAAATACTTTTTCTTTCCGATCTTTAAATTGTACAGCAGACCAACATCCGGACTAACAGAACTTACTGAAGCTGAGACTTTTTCAAAATCCGGATTTTCTAATGTCTCCTTGTAAGCATCATACCTTAGTCCTGCCATTAAGGAAAATGTGTGGGAAGAATGTTTCGAGAACAAGGAAGTTCCTACACCAAATTTTTGAGTAAGCGTATAATTATAATTAGTATTTATGTAATTAAAATATCGCTTTGTAGCATTGTTATAAGCAAAAGAAGTATATGATACAGCACTAAAACGTTTCTTTATATTCCACTGTACCAGATTGCTGACAATCAAATCAGACATAGGCTCCAACCCGATTGCGGGTTCTATTGTTATGCTTCGAGCAGGTACTTTATTACTTGCTGTTTCAGAATCAACTTTTTGTGCTGATGCCGAAGGAGTCAGAAGCAAGAAAAAGATGAATAATAATACTATAGTTTTCATATTGTAATAAGTTACTTAGTCGAGAAATTAACCTGCAAACTGATTATCTGTTTTTAAAGTAGAACTTTAATCCCTCGATCAGGTTCGGATTTTCTGAACCTCTGTGATTAAGATGTGGCTCCAGATGACTCATTATTTTTATACCAGGATAATTTTTTTGCAGCACCTGAAAAAACGCTACAAAAGGAGCGAGCATTTGCCCGCTATTTTCCATTTCTCCCAACCCTAAAAACACCAATTGTGTATTGTTTTTATTGATTATACGGTTTCCCTTTTCAATCTTAAACACTACTTCATCTTCATACCATAATGAAGGACTGAGTAATATGTAATTGCCGAACACCATGTTGTATTTTGAAAAAGCATACGCACCAAAAAGTCCACCGAACGAATGACCAAGTATGGCTCTGCTTATTCTTGTTGTGTCAACACTATATTCATTTTCAATTTCGGGTATTAATTCATTCTTAATAAAGAGCATGAATTTTTCTGCACCCCCACCACCTTCAACTGCCCCTCCTCCACCCACTACAGGTGTATAATCAACAGCTCTGTCATTACCGTATCCAATAGCAATTACCAGGGCATTGGAAGTGCCAAGTTCACCGCTTAACTTATTGCAATTTTGAGCGACAAAATTGAAATTTTCCTCACCATCCAGGACATAGATAGCATCATACTTTTGTGTAGTGGGACTATAATTCTGAGGAAGGGCAACTTTAATTTTATAAGTTGCACCATTTGATGTTGATTGGATTGAGAGTTCTTTCGTAAGATCAGGGCTGAAAACTTCTTTCTCACACGAAACAAGAAGGACTAAAAATAGGATTGTGATTACTTTTTTCATTGGTTTGATTTTAATTGCATGTGTTTATAATAACCTGACAAATAGACCGGCTTTGATAATCAGCACTTCTAAAAGCTATTAAAAATGCATTAATTGCCAGAAACGTAATTGCCTTACTTTGAGCTACTTCAGTTACATATTTTATACCTGTAAATTTCGAAGGTGCAATCAGAAATTCTGTAAGTGTACCCTTTTGATCTATAGGTCTTACTCTTTTCATAAAACTGAAGATTCAATAAGTTAGATTACACATCAATCATTCTTAAAGAGAATCTTGATTAGTAAATTATCAACAATTTTTTTTAAATTTTGTTTAATCTCAACTCAGACTAAAATTAAATAAATATGAAAAATATTTTGTTCTTGTGTATGAACATTCCCATTATTCAGTTGTGAAATTTTTAACAATAAACCAGGTAGGAAGATGACAAAGTAGTTTTGACCACCTGTCATTAAGTATAAAAGCCATAGCCTATGAAGGCGAACGACACGATCATTTCCAGAATGCAACCCAGAAGAACAGGAGTAACCTTCCCGGGACTGAGGATGTACTTTGTACAGCGCTCTGAACTATATAGACCTGGTGTCCAAAAATAAATTTTAATTAGTTCTATGAAAGAGAATCTTACATCTTCACTGTGATAGCTACATTCCCTCTTTTATGCCCTTTATCGACATATCTGTGAGCTTCAGCAGTTTGTTCAAAGGGATAGCGTCGGTCAATTACTGGCTTTAGCTTTCCCGATTCAATTAGATCCTTGAGAAAAAGCAGATTCTCCTTCAACTCACTCGCTACTCCGCCAATTACCTTCTTGCTGCTTGTCATTGATACCCAAAGTCCCCTGACAATTGGTGGTATCGACATATGAACAGCTCTGAGATAGATCCCTTTTTGCTTCAATGCCTTCACACAACCTGAAAACGGACTTTTGCCAATCGTGTCAAAAATAATGTCATAGGTCTGGCTACTTTTTGTAAAATCCTCTTTAGTGTAATCAAAAACCTTATCCGCTCCAAGGGACTTTACTAATTCTACATTTGAAGTGCTACATACTCCTGTGACCTCAGCTCCAAAACTTTTGGCAAGCTGTATTGCAGCAGTACCCAGACTACCGGAAGCGCCGTAAATAAGTACCTTTTGACTACTTCGGATATCTCCTTTTCTGAGAAAATGAATTGCTGTATTTCCACCAAAAGGAATACAAGCTGCTTCCTCAAAGCTTAAGTTTTTTGGTTTTAATACAAATGAGGCATCCTCCCGCAGACATAGATACTCAGCATTAGTACCCAGACTCATTCCTGCCTGACCAAAAACCTGGTCGCCTTTACTAAATAGTTTTACATTTTTTCCTACTTCCTCAATTTCGCCGGCAAATTCATTCCCGAGGATTGTTATTTTTTGGGGTTTTGTGAGTCCATTGATAAATCTTACAGCAAATGGGTCAGCCTTTCGCATGCGACAGTCTCCTGATGTTACTGTTGTGGCATATATTCTTATCAGTACCTCATTGTCTTTGGGAACAGGTTTTGCTATTTCTCTTATCTGCAAAACATCTGGTGATCCGTACCTGGTGTATACAACTGCTTTCATATTTCATAAGTATTTATATATGTTGCCCTTCAGTCAGTTACCGGTAAAGTATGGCATTTTTCTGCTTGCCTGCCTCAATAAATCGTCTACAAGTCTGCCCGGAGTACCTAACGAGGAGGATAGTTTGTGATCATAATTCCAGATCATCTTCTTTGTACCTGAGTCATGTATAGACAATGACACCGT
>JANNKF010000072.1:0-2029 GCA_031396165.1 Bacteroidales bacterium
TGACGGCCCCGTATTCAAGATCAAAGATGATCCCCGCATAACGAAGCTTGGAAAATTCCTTCGGAGATCCGGTCTCGATGAACTACCTCAGCTCTTTAATATACTTAGAGGTGAAATGTCGCTGATAGGCCCGCGGCCTCCGCTTCCAAGTGAGACAGCCAAATATGCCAGATGGCAGTTACGTCGTCTATCTGTCAGGCCAGGCTTATCATGCTTCTGGCAGATAAAACCTGACCGTAACAGTATTAAGTTCGACGAATGGATGGAGATGGATCTCGCGTATATTGACAACTGGTCGCTAAGGCTTGACATTATCATTATGGTAAAAACAGTGCGGACAGTTTTCCTTAGAAGCGGATCATAATAGCTTAGTTTTTTACAATAAGTTTCTTTGTTTCAGTTACATTCCCTCCCGAAATCAATTGAATAATATAGAACCCTGAAATCAGATTCAGCGAATATTGAATGGAACTTGTTCCTGCTTCAATTATTCCTTCTGAAACGGTGGCACCTGCTGCATTAATAATACGTATTACCTGAGAAGACTGGTAAGGTTCATCGTATGATATGTTTACATATTTACTGGCCGGGTTTGGGTATATTTTGATACCTGCAGCACCCGGATTCTTTTCAACTGCTGTTACAACATCAACGTTATTGGTTACTGGTTTTACAATAAGAGTCTCAACCTGGACTCCTGAGGCTGCCTGCAATGGATTTACGGCAGGTTTTGTATAAGAAACTGTAACTACCTCACCAAACTTAACCGGACTCGATAATGTAAGGTTGACAACACCACCCGAAACAGAAACTGAGGAACAGCTTCTGGGCACTGAATTGACTGTGACCGTAAATGCAGTCACTGATGGAACAACAGGAGCGAGAGTTTGATCGAAACTCATATTAACCACTGCCGGAGTAAAATCCTCAACGCAGCCTGACTTATAAACAGGACAAACTGTAGCACCACCAGAACCTGCAAAACAACCTATACTTGGAGGATTACTAAATGAGGTACCATCGAAATCACAGGTAATTCCTGTCAATGTGATACCTGAACTTTTTACAGGTGAAGTTGACTGAAGATGATAGTCTGTGGGGGAAACAAATTTCGGATCCGTTGGTGTAGGACTATGTGTTTCCCAACCAAGTCCGGAACGGACAGTGGTCAAATTTGCCATTGTATAATTTGCTCCGTTGGCAACGATGATCCTCAATCCTGCCGTAGCCCTGTAAAAAAGGTTGTAATCAGCCTCAATCTGATTATGATCCTGACTTGCCGACTCATATATTGCCAGACCCGAAGCTCCGGTGTCATAAGAAAGGTCAGTAAAAAATATGTTGTTTTTGATTTTGATATTTGTAGAACCGGCATCTACAAATACGTGATAGGTATTTCCTGATTTTATTTTATTATGCCCATAGAAGGTATTGTTATAGATATAGGCACTATTAACCCCTTCAAGATGTACGGCAGAAATTGTCGGATGCTTGAAAATATTATCATATATGTAGAGGTTGGTAAATGTGCCTCCTGCCTTGTAATTCTGGGCAAAGAGAAGCTCCGAGGTCATTGTGGTATTCGGATCATCGTAAATTATGTTGTTGCAAATCAGAATGCTGTCGAGACTTACATTGAATGATCCTGATCCAATACTCATATCTATCCCTGTGGTGTGATTACCATTATATAATGAGTTCCCCTTTATTAAGACATTTCTCACCGTGAATCCACTTGCATAAGGGTTTAGTGATATTGACCTTCTTCCGCAATCATGAATTCTATTGTTTCTGATTATCATATCTGAATAAACGGCAGTTATACCATAACCGATTTCCGCAATGATTGAGCCATGAAAAGCAATTTCAGCATTTTCAACAATCAATCCTGTCAATTTTTGATTCGGATAGGAACCATCGCCGAAGCCCTCCGAAGCAGAATAAAACAGATCGATACCCCTGAAATGCAAATACTGTTTATTATTAGGTTCAATAATAGTACCTATCTGTGGTATTTCAACGGATTTGT
>JANNKF010000100.1:0-2153 GCA_031396165.1 Bacteroidales bacterium
TCATATTGTCGAATCCCGAATCTGAATTACGGAATATTCCCAATGTTGGTGTGACTATAATAGCTGAGATTAATGATTTTGTTAATTCAATGATGGAACTAATTAGAGTCTGTCTATAAACATCAAATTGTTGATAACTAATTACATATAGCCATTGTACGTGTGTCTTTTTTTACTAGATTTAAGAAAAAAATACCATGAGGCTATTTGAAGATTTTAAGATAAAGTTTGAGAAGCCCGACTGGGCCAGAGATCCTGAGTTAAGCTTGATAGATACCATTCTGGAACAGCATCCCCAGCTTGTTTCTCTTTTACAAAAAGACATTACCAAGGGTCAAAAGACCAGCGTTTTTGGAAGGAAAGACACACCCAGTGTTGAACAGATAGTCCGTGCAGCCATTTATAAAGAACTTAAATGTCTTGATTACAGGCAGTTGGATTATCACCAGACAGATTCTAGGATATGCACATCGTTCATAAAAATAGATGAATTGCGGCCATACAGTTTTCAATTGTACCAAAAATATATTTCACAGATCAGAACGGACAATTTACAAAAGGTACTTGTTGAGCTGAATAAAATAGCCATAAACGAAGGCATCGAGGATCTTAAAAAAATCAGGCAGGACAGCACGGTAGTGGAGACCAACATCCACTATCCGACCAATAATTCAATACTATGGGACTGCATAAAAGAAGCCTATCGGTTACTTGGACATTTACGGGAAGAGGTTAACGGGTTGAATTATCTGGATTATAGTAAGCAGGGGAAAAAGAACTATTTTAAAATCAACAACACAAAAGGAGATGGGCGAAAAGATTTGTTTTACAAGCAATTAGGTTTATTTATAAAAACCATTAACCAGGTATCTAACGTGATAAAAAAAAAGCTGTTCTCAAGCATTGAAGCAATGGTTTTGGCCATGGAGCTTGAGAAGCATTTAGAGCTGATGGCTTTGGTTCATGAAATGGTTTACCTTAAGGAAGTAAAAGGACAAAAAGTGGCGAACCAGGCAAAAATATATTCCATCTATGAACGGCACACCGACATCATCGTGAAAGGTAGCAGGGAAATACAATTTGGACATAAAGTTGATTTGTGCAGTGGAAAAAGCAACTTGATTTTGCATTGCCAGATTTTACGGGGCAATCCTAATGACAGCACCCTGTTTGTTCCGGCAGTTGATGCCATCATCGAAAATTACGGCAAAGCACCCCGCGATTATGCAACCGACGGCGGATATGCTTCGTTGGCAAACCAGGGCCACGCGAAAGAAAAAGGCATTATAAACATTGTGTTCAACAAGATAGTCGGAAGCCTTCGGAACATTGCAACGAGCAAAAGCATGGAGACAAGGTTAAAGAAGTGGCGTAGCGGAATGGAAGCTGTAATCTCAAATATTAAACGTGGGTTCAATCTTCGCCGTTGCACATGGAAAGGCTGGGAACATTTTGAGGCCAAAGTTTTATGGAGTGTCATAGCTTACAATATCAGGGTAATGACTGCCCATGTGGTGACGTCGGTTTAGTATTTAATATAACATAAGCACACCCAAGAACAAGATAAATGGGAAAATTATGCCCAAAAATTAAAATTAGAGGGTCGAAATTGAAGTAAACTGATAAAAACTGACAAAAGAGGATGAAACACAGTTGTTATTGTAAATAATCAAAAATAAAAATCCAAAAAAAATCGTTGGACTAGTAAAATCCCGAAAAATCCTCGACTCTATGGACAGACACTAATTAGAAATATGTGGGGAGCTCCATACCATTTGAAAGTTCAAAAAAAAATAAAAATGAAACGTTTAATTGGGCCTGATATATATACAACTGGGCCCCTTATTGATGGTTTAAATCCTTACTTGCCTGGATCATTTATTATCAGCGATAAAGAAAAAGTATTTGAAGCATTATCTCAAATGAAGAAAGATGGTTATGATGCTATAAAAGTTTACGATAAACTTACCAAGGAAGTATATTACGAAATTATTAGGGTAGCAAAAGAACTCGAGATGCCAGTTGTAGGACATATTCCTGGATCTTTAAGTGTCAGGGATGTATTATTTTCCGGACAGACTTCAATTGAACACCTTGATGGTTATGAAAGGTACTATGGTGTTGATTTAATTATTGAAGAAACAGTTAGGAGT
>JANNKF010000111.1:0-13761 GCA_031396165.1 Bacteroidales bacterium
CCGGGCTAAAGCCACGGGGATATTGAATTCTTTCCAGCCTAATTCTATATTCTTAAGTTATTCCCTATTTACCTTTGTCTTTTTACTTTTGTCTTTTGTCTTCTCTAATATGGATCCACATCAATAGATATCTTTAATGCCGATGCACCTTTCTCCCTTTCAAGCCTGTCGATTGCCTCAAGTAACAATTGTTTGGCTTTTAAAGGAGGCTTTTCCCTTTCGATCTTGATTAGGATTGTTTTAATATACCAGAGCTGAACCTGCGAAATAACCGGAGATTCCGGACCAAGAACCCTCTTTCCGAAAATAGTCTTCAGATCGTTCCCCAGAAGATCCGAAAAATGATTTAGCAGTGCACGCTCCTTATGCTTTATATTTATTTTGACCATTCTGCAGAATGGAGGGTAATTGAATGTTCTTCTTTCCTCAGCCTGTATTCTGAACATATTCAGGTAATCGTGTCTCAGAACGAGCCTGATGATCCTGTTTGCCGGATCTCCTGTCTGGATTATCACCTTACCCTGCTTCTGCCGCCTTCCTGCCCTCCCACTTACCTGTTCTAACAGCTGAAAGCTTCTTTCATGTGCCCTGAAATCGGGGTAATTAAGCAGGTTGTCGGCGTTGAGAACCCCGACTACGGTAAGATTTTCAAAATCAAGACCCTTAGAGATCATCTGGGTACCGATAAGGATATCGATCCTTCTTTCCTCAAAAGCATGGATAAACTTTTTGAATGAATTCTTATTCCTGGTTGTATCCTGGTCCATCCGGGCAACCCGTGCTTCAGGGAACACAATCTTTATTTCGTCTTCAATTTTCTCAGTGCCAAAACCACGTGTAACCATTCCTGTAGAATGACAGTTACCGCATTTTGAGGGAGTATCCGTTGTATAACCACAATAGTGGCATACCAGTTTATTTATTCCTTTATGATAAGTAAGATTAACAGCACACTGAATACAAACAGGTATCCAGCCGCATTCAGAACATTCAATATAAGGCGAGAAGCCTCTTCTGTTCTGAAAAAGAATTATCTGTTCATCTTTTCCCAGCGCCTCATCCATTGCCCCGAGTAATTCAGGAGTGAAATGCGAAACCATCAGTTTTTTCCTGTAAGCTTCACGGGTGTTTCCAATGATAATGTTTGGCAGTTTAATAAGTCCGAATCTCACAGTGAGTTCTGCCAGTCCATATTTACCAGTTACAGCATTGTTGTAGCTTTCCACCGAGGGCGAAGCGGATCCCAGAATAGTCTTTGCCTTATGAAGGGCTGCCAGCATTATTGCAGAATCGCGTGCATGATACCGCGGTGCAGGATCGTGCTGCTTATATGAACCATCGTGCTCCTCATCGACTATTATCAGCCCTAAATTATTGAATGGAAGGAATATGGAAGACCGTACACCAAGTATAAGCCGGTAACCTGTTACCGGATCTTCATCAGCAACCCGCTTCCATATCTCTACTTTTTCCGGATCGCTGAAGCGTGAGTGATAGACGCCGGTCACAGATCCGAAATGCCTCTTGAGTCTTAGTATAATCTGAGTTGTAAGAGCAATCTCTGGCAACATGTAGAGAACCTGCCTCCCCTTTTTCAGTTGTTCCTCTATGAGATGAATGTAGATCTCAGTTTTCCCGCTTGAAGTAACGCCATGTAACAAAACAATATCCTTTTCCCTGAACTGGGAGGTGACAGATTCCCATGCGGCAAATTGCGCTTCACTAAGTTTCTTAACGGGTTCTTTAAAGCTGTCTGACTCTAAAATTCTTGATACAGGCAATAATGCAGAGGTTAGTATTCCCTTGGATGTCAGTGCATCAAGTGTTCCGGGAGAGGACTGTGCTTCTGTGATAAGCAATGCCTTATTAACCGGGAAAAGATCTGATCCGAATGAATAACCTGTGATTCTTAGAAATATAAGCAAAAGCGCCTGCTGCTTCGGAGCTTTCTTAAGTCTGTCGAGTATATCATTCAGATCTTTGTCTGAATACTTCTCAGATAGTGTAATAAATGTCTCGAGATGGGGACGATAGTCGCTGAGACTAGCCGCAGAAGGCAGGGCGGCTTTCATTACTTCGCCTTCGCTGCAAAGATAATACTCTGATATCCATTGCCAGAGGTTTAGCTGAAATTCATTTATAACAGGAATAGAATCAGGAATGCTCACAATCGGTTTTACATTCTTATAGCCTGGATCATCATTATGTGTTTTGCAGACTATTCCTGAATAGAGATTCTTGCTACCAAACTGTACCATTACTCTGATGCCAGGCTGAATCATATCAGACATCTTATCTGGTATCGTGTAGGTGAATCTTCCCCTTACAGCCAGTGGTAAAATAATATCTGCAAACCGGGAATGTATCATCGAGATTTTATAAAGCCCGACATAACTGTGATCAGGTGTTCCTTGCGGATAGGTTTAATAAGACATGCATCGCATCCGGCTTCCAGAATTATGTCCTTATCATCGTCAAAGACAAATGCAGTCTGGGCGATAATCGGCATGTTTTTCCTTATTTTTCTTATCTCTTTCGTAGCTTCAATCCCATTCATCTCGGGCATCTGCATATCGAGCAGAACTACATCAATGTCGGGAGTGGATTTAATAATTTCAATGGCCTCAAATCCCGATCGGGCCGTCAGAATGGACAACCCTGTTTCATGAAGGATTCTGTTAAGATAAATGAGAACATCTTTATTATCATCTACTATCAGGCATTTTTTAGAACTCCAGTCAATTGGTTTAATAAATTGATTTATTACTTCTTCCGCTTTTCTTAATCTGGTGCTTCCTGCAGGTCTGTAGGGTATGGAAAAGCTGAATTCTGAGCCAATACCTTTTTCTGATTTGACATTTATCCTGCCTCCCATTCTTTCTATTACCTCTTTGGCAAGCGTCAATCCGATTCCCAATCCCTCAAACGGCCGTTGATGACCTCCTACTTCCTGACGAAACTCTTTAAAGATGTGAACCAGGTTTTCTTTTCTGATCCCTATTCCGGTATCTGATATTCTGAAAACTATCATATCATCTTCCTTCCGGTATGAAAATTCAATTGTACCATCGAGAGTGAATTTGACAGCGTTATCCATCAGATGGTTTAAAACCCTTTTAAGCCAGATCCGGTCGGTAAAAATAAGATCCCCATTATCCTCAAACTGATTTTTCACATTGAGCATGATGGGTTTCTCGTTTCGTCTTATAATCTGACGTGCATCTTCAACAATTTCATTTATAATCGAAATAAGTGAAGTCTCTTCATAAGTGATCTCGATCTGTGAACTCTCAAGTCGCGATAAATCAATTATATCACCAATAATCTGAAGCAATTTCTCACTGTTGTAATTTATATGTTCAATATACTCTTCTCTTACAGCCTTTGAAATATCATCACTAAGGAGAAGATTTGAAAAACCAACAACACTGTTCAGAGGGGTTCTTATCTCGTGTGAAATGTTTGCCAGGAAACTTGATTTTAGCCGGTTACTGGTTTCTGAATCTGAATTTGCTTTCACAAGAGCCTCATGAGCCTGTTTCAGCATTGTAATATCGCGGTCAATAGTAAGGGAACCCAGCTGATCACCAGCATCATTTCTTACAATCAGCGATTTACTTGACAAGCTAAGATAATGACCATCGGAATGACGCAATCTCAGCTCCCTTTCATAAAACCCGTTTGATTTAAGAAACTCATTCTTTTGATGGAGGTAATTCTGATCCTCGGCATGAATAGTTTCCGAAAGAGTCCCCGAGGTATATGAAGCACTATCCAAGCCGATCATTGAATAGAATTCCTTGTTCGCATATTTAAGATTTCCCTCATTATCATAAAAAGAGATGCCGTCATTTGCCGATTCAATAAATGACTCAAACAGTTGATCCGGGCCTTTCTCAACGGCAATTGAATTTTTTTCAGCCTTAATCTGATTGCTAGAGAGATCTGAAGTCAGCTTATCAATCATCTTATCCTTAGATCTCAGAATTTTGGTAACACGGCGCATCCTCACTGAAAACCAGACAATAATAAACAATGCTGCAAGTAACACTATTAAAAGGGGAATAACACCATCTAAATAATCGGTTAAGGCAAAAACTGTGAGAAAAAGACTTGTAACTATATCTATCATAAATCAAACCCCTCGAATTAAAACTTTGACAATTTGAACGATCTATCCAATGTAAAATAAACGAATTTTCATCATTTAAAATACGATACTCCTAAATTAATAATACAACCTGAAACCCGGCTTATGCTATCTACTCAAAAATTGTTAAATTGCGTCTGTTTTTTATCTCTATAAGTTCACGTTGATGGAAAAGAATGAGGCCCAGTTTACGGGAGGGAGAAAATACAGGAATGCAGACATTACAGTCTACTGGAAGCCTTCAGCATGTGTTCATGCATCCTATTGCTACAGGGAACTGATTGAGGTATTTGACCCAAGCAGAAGACCATGGGTAGACATGGAGGGAGCTACTACAGAAAGAATTATAGAGGTAGTAAACCTCTGTCCAACTGATGCTCTTGCATGGAAGTGGAATGATGAAGAAAAGAATAAATTAGTCGGAAGCGATCAGTATAACCATATCAAGTTCAGAAGACCCGACCTTGTTGATGAGATTGAATCAGTAAATGAACAGCAGCCTGTTTCTGTAAAGATTATGGATGACGGGCCAATTGTAATTAAGGGCAATCTTACACTGATTTATGAGGACGGGAGTAAGAAGGAGTTTAAAGATGGATTGATCTCTATTTGCAGATGTGATGCCAGCGACCATCAGCCTTTCTGCGATGGCCGGCACAGAAAGATCGGGTTTATGGGCTAACAGGATAGTAATGGAACATAAAGAAGATAAAAAACCAGAGGCAGTTGTTGAATTAATTTCAAACGGTCCGATTAAGATAACCGGCAATTTTGTTGTAAAAGATCTAAAGAGAGACAAGGAAGAATCTCCGGCAGAGATACTGCTGTGCAGATGTGGCCGGTCGTCAACCAAACCATACTGCGACGATTCTCACAAGAAATAAGAATTCCCTTAGTTACTTCAATACTTTAGTTACAAGATCAGCAGCTTCCCGGAAAGAGATTGCCGAAAATACAGCAAGACCTGAATTATCAATTATTGTTTTTGCCTCTTCAGCATTGGTTCCCTGAAGTCTGGTAATAACAGGTACCTCTATTTTGCCTATCGACTTATATGCTTCAACAACACCATTGGCTACCCTGTCGCATCTGACTATACCACCGAAAATATTAATCAGAATTGCTTTTACGGCGGGATCTTTAAGTATTATCCTGAAACCTGCTTCTACAGTTTTTGGATTGGCACCTCCACCCACATCAAGAAAATTGGCAGGCGATCCTCCTGAGAGCTTTATAATGTCCATCGTAGCCATTGCCAGACCCGCTCCGTTAACCATGCACCCTACATTGCCATCGAGTTTCACAAAGTTCAGATTATGGCTCCCGGCCTCAACATCAACCGGATCCTCTTCATTGATATCTCTCATATTCGCCAGATCAGGATGGCGGAATAAAGCATTATCGTCGAGCACAAGTTTACAGTCGACGGCAAGAATTCGGTTGTCACTGGTTTTTAAGACAGGATTGACTTCCAGTAACTGTGCATCGCTGGATATAAAAGTCTCATAGATCCCATCCAGGAACTTCTGCATATTCCTGAAAGCTATACCCGTAAGGTTCAGTCTGAAAGCAATATTCCGGGTTTGAAAGGGTTTCAGACCTGTTCCGGGATCTATTTCTTCAGTAAAAATTAATTGGGGTGTTTTTTCAGCCACCTCCTCAATTGACATTCCACCCTCGGTCGAGTACATAAATATATATCTGCCGGTATTTCTGTTAAGAAGAATGCTGATGTAATACTCTTCAACTGCTGATTCCCCTTTATAATAAACATCCTGAGCTATAAGTACCTTGTTGACTTTTTTTCCTTCAGGACCAGTCTGCGGAGTTATGAGCTGCATACCCAGCATTTGGGAAGTTATTTTACCTGCTTCCTCAATAGATTTGGCAAGTTTCACCCCGCCCCCTTTACCTCTTCCCCCGGCATGTATCTGCGCTTTTACAACATAGTACTCAGTTCCGGTTTTCTCGTGAAGTTGTTTGGCGACCATAACAGCCTGTTCAGCTGATTCGGCTACAAATCCTTCCTGAATGTCGACATTGTAAGCTTTTAACAGAGACTTACCCTGAAATTCATGAATGTTCATCTTGAATAATTTAGGTATAATTGTTCATCCTTTTCATCGAATTCACTAATCACAAAATAATAACAATTAAAAGATAAATTAGTTAATTTCGCATAAAAAAGAATGCGAAAGCGTCTGAACAGCGAACTCGACCGGAAGTCTGTAACACAGTATAGACAATCCGATAAATCAAATTTTATTATTGTACTTGATAATGTCAGGAGTCAGAGTAATGTAGGCTCTATTTTCAGGACAGCGGATGCATTTCTGACTGAATCGATCTATCTCTGCGGAATAACGGCCACCCCGCCTCACAGGGAGATACAGAAGACAGCATTGGGGGCTACCGAATCAGTTGCATGGAAATACTTTAAAACCACCGCAGAGGCCTTAAATGAGCTTAAAATCAAGGGCTTTAAAATCATTGGAATTGAACAGGCTGAAGGATCTGTTGAATTACAGGATCTCAAATTAATCCCGGGAGATAGGTATGCTCTTGTATTCGGACATGAAGTTAACGGAGTTGATCAGGATATTATAGATATGTGTGATAAGTGTGTTGAAATTCCACAGTTCGGGACAAAACACTCATTCAATATTGCCATCAGTGTTGGGATTGTATTATGGGAGGTGAATAAATAAAAAGGGACCCTCGCGAGTCCCTTTTCAATATACTAATTCTAAGAATTACTGAACAGTTGATTTGAAAGTATCATCATTGAAGAACTTTGCAAACTCAAGGTCAGTCTTTGCATAAGCTTTCCAAGCTGAATTGGCACCTACAGCTTCACGAAGACCACTGAGCATATATGTCTTGTCATCAAGACGGGCACCAACAACTCCTTTGAGGTATCCAACGCTACCTGATTTCGGAAGCACTTTTACAGCATCAAGAGTAACCTTTGCTTTGTTAACGTCGCCCTTAAGAAGCTGGGCAAGGGCAAGGTTGAAGCACGGCTCAGTACCGAAGAAGTTTACTGCTTTGTCATATTCACCTTTTGTTATTGCTATAACACCTAGTCCCCATTTTGACTCTGTTGTAGCAGCTGTCATTGAACCAAAATATTCTTCAGCTTTAACAAGGTCTCCTTTTACAAGTGAAGCAAATCCAAGGTTATTTTTGATAACGTCGTTATTCTGAATAGCTTTCGCTTTTTCGAAAGCAGCAATTGCATCGTCAATCTTACCTAAATCCATGAATGTGCAACCAATGTTATTGGCAGCCCGGATACATTTTGGTGAATTTTCAAGAGTTATCTGATAGAATTTGAGTTTCTCATTTAGATCAGTTGCAAGTGCACCTGCACGTAACATTTCCTCAAGACCTAATGCTTTGGGATCTGATTTCATTTGTGCAAGAATCTGCTCATCTGTACGACCGATTTTGTCGGTATTAATCATCATTTTTGATCTTCTGAGCCTGGGAAGAATGTCAGTCTTCAGTGTTTCGAAAGTAGCTGCCATGTTTTTGATTTCTTTCTCACGCACATCTGCATCTGAGTACATTGAAAGAACACGGAGGATGAGTTCTTTGTCCTGAATTGATGATTTTTCAACCTCGGCTTTAAAACCGTCCCAGTCTTCTGCTGTTGTTTTTGAATCGAAGAAACCTTCAGCTTTTGCAGCCTCAACTTTATCGAACTCTTTCTTAATAAATTTGTCAGCAGCGGTACCTCTGTTAGTTGATAGTTTCTCATTAAGATCAAGTTTACCGTCTGGTGAAGCATATGAACTGACAACAGCACCTTTTAACTGACGATCAGGATCAACAGAAACGGTTTTGATATATTCTTTAAGAAGAGCAATGTCTTCTGATTTGAGTTCTGTACTACGAATATCTGATTTGTTTATCAGGTAGTTAATGTCAGCAGCTTGTGTTTCAGGGTTAATTCTGACATAATTATCTTTCATCGAAATACTTTTGTCTTCTTTCTCAACGAGTGTTGATGTGATAATAACACCATCAGCAAGTTTTACTGGTTCAAAGTCGACACTTTTTTTGCCTCTTGAAGCTTTAGCCTTCAACATTAACTCCGAAACTTTCATACCATCTTTATAAGGCATTGTGCCTGTATAGGTAAAATCACCACCGCTGTATATGATAACTTTATTATTTGCCTGAACACTTTCGCCCTGAAGTACCTGAACTTTTTCAAAAGCTGTTTCGCCACCTGTATATGTAAGAACCGGAGTTGCTGTTACAGTGGTTTTCTTGTCAAAATAGCTTTCAGGAAAAGTACCTTTAATTGTAACATTAATAATACCGGCGTGTGCTTCAAGAACTTTTGGAGTGACCTCATACTTGATCAAGTTTGAGTTTTTCTGCATCTTATTCAAGCCGCTGCAACCTGTCATTAAAGTTGCGGCAAGGATAAGGATAAAATAGCTTCTGAATTTTTTCATAGTTAAAAGTGTTATTTGTTTATGTTTGCTTGTTTGTCAGTTAATAATGAACAATATACTAAAATTACAACATTAGCGCAAATTTAAAAATATTTAGTCAATTATAGCGTATATAATTAAAAATAATTACAATATGACCTTATTGAGCCCGATAGGGTAATTATCATTAAAAATGGTATCAATAATTTTGTTATAATGACTTTCATTCTCAACAAAGTCTATTCTATTAACGTCAATAACCAGATATTTGTTTTCAGGGTTCTGTTTAAAGAAGGTAAAATAGCTATCCTGAATTTTTTGCAGATACTCTATTGTAATTGATTTCTCATAAATCCGGCCTCGTTTCTCAATATTCTGAATCAATCTGTCGGGACTTAGATGCAGATAGACATAAATATCCGGTTTAGGCAGCGATCCGTATATAATGTAAAATATTTGTCTGTATAAATTATATTCATCCCCTGTGAGTGTGGATGCTGCGAAAACCAGTGATTTCATAAAGTAGTAATCAGCTACTGTGAAAGCCTTAAAAAGATTCTGGGGTACAAGCTCCTCCTGCAACTGCTTGTAACGGCTTGCAAGAAATGAGAGCTCAAGAGCAAATGAATATTTGTCGGGTTCCTTATAGAATTTAGGCAGAAACGGGTTATCTGCAAAATGTTCCAATATGAGATGTGCATTGTACTGATCTGAAATCCGTCGTGCGAGGGTGGTTTTTCCCGCACCTATGTTTCCCTCAATAACCACATAATTATACCTGATCTTCATGGCTGAAAATTAAAAAAAAATCCCGTCCGCCAACTGGCGGACGGGACTCTTTTTAATTATTTGGTTTCTGTTCAGGATTATTTTTCGGTGCTTCCGGACGCGGAGGACGTTGGAGTAGCTCTTTACGGGAAAGTTTAAGTTTCCCGGTTTTCGGATCGATGTCGATTATCTTGACTTCTATCTCTTGTCCTTCTTTAAGAACATCCTCTACTTTATCGATCTTTCTCCATTCAATTTCAGAAATATGAAGAAGTCCGTCTTTATTTGGCAGAATTTCTACAAATGCACCGAACTGAACGATTGTTTTTACTTTTCCTTTATATACCTGTCCGATCTCGGGAACGGTAACAATTTTCTTCACCCAGTCGAGTGCGGCTTTAATCACTTCAGCATTCTCGCCAAAAATGTTTACATCGCCATGTCCATCAATCTCCTCGACAATAATTGTGGCACCTGTTGTACGTTGAATTTCCTGGATCACTTTTCCACCCGGACCAATCAGAGCGCCGATTAGTTCTTTTGGAATAGTAAGCATTTCAATTCTTGGGGCATGTGGCTTGAGCTCCGGACGAGGTTCTGCAATAACCTGAGTCATTATATTCAGGATATGCAACCTGCCTGCCTTAGCCTGATTAAGGGCTTTTGTAAGGATCTCGAATGAAAGACCCTCAACTTTAATGTCCATCTGGGCAGCGGTAATGCCATCGCGTGTACCGGTTACTTTGAAGTCCATATCGCCAAGATGATCTTCATCACCGAGAATATCTGAAAGTACAGCAAATTTTTTGGTGTCCTTGTCAGTTATCAGTCCCATTGCTATACCAGAAACAGGTTTCTTCAGTTTTATCCCTGCATCCATAAGTGCCAGTGTTCCTGCACAAACAGTAGCCATAGATGATGAACCATTTGACTCCAGGATATCTGAAACAACTCTGATCGCATAAGGATTTTCATCATCCGAAGGCATCATATTCTTGAGCGCACGGTGAGCAAGGTTTCCATGCCCGATTTCACGTCGGCCTACGCCACGATAAGCTTTTGCATCGCCGGTAGCAAAAGGTGGAAAATTATAGTGAAGGGTGAATTTTTCAGTACCCTTGTTCAGAACATCATCAATAATCTTTTCATCAAGCTTTGTGCCTAATGTTACTGTTGTAAGTGACTGTGTTTCGCCTCTGGTGAATAGAGCTGATCCATGAGTAGCCGGAAGAATATCCAGTTCGCACATAATAGGTCTGATCTCGTCAGGTTTTCTGCCGTCGAGACGAACATTATAATCCAGTACAAGCCTTCGTGATGCTTCTTTAAGCACATCGTGATAATACTTTTTAGCAAGTGTTTCATTTACAGGATTCTCTTCGGTATACTGGGCAATGAATTCTGTTATTATAGTTTCAAATGCATCAATTCTTTTGTGTTTGTCAGCGGTAGAGGATTTTGCAGCCTCTAAACATTTTGAGTAAGTCTCATCCCAGACTTTCTTCCTGAGATCTTCATCATTTGTCTCATGTGAATAGGTACGCTTCACAGTAGAACCTACTTCCTTTGCAAAATCCATCTGAGCCTGGCAATGTATCTTTATTGTATCATGCGCAATCTTAAGAGCCTCAAGCATCTCAGCCTCAGAAACCTCTTTCATTTCGCCTTCAACCATCAGTATGTTGTCGTAAGTTGCTCCGACCATAAGGTCGATATCAGCATCTTTAAGCTGGGTGGCTGTCGGATTAACAATAAACTTTTTGTTGATGCGTGCAACTCTCACTTCCGACATTGGTCCGTTGAAAGGAATATCAGATACTGCGAGAGCAGCCGACGCTGCCAAACCTGCAAGTGCATCTGGAATAATATCCATATCAGCCGATATGAGATTGATAGTAACAAATGTTTCAGCGTGATAATCATCAGGAAACAAAGGTCTCAGAGCCCTGTCTACAAGACGTGAGATAAGAATTTCATAATCTGAAGGTCTGGCTTCTCTCTTGAGGAATCCGCCAGGGAAACGTCCCGATGACGCGTATTTTTCTTTGTATTCAACAGACAACGGCATGAAATCTGTATTTTCTTTTGCCTCTTTTGCGGATACAACTGTTGCCAGCAACATTGTTTTTCCCATTTTTAACAAAACAGAACCATTAGCCTGCCTGGCCATTTTTCCTGTTTCAAGGGTAATTGTCCTCCCGTCGCCGAGATCAATAATCTTTTCTTTTATTTTAAACATTATGATATAAATTTATGATTATTGAAACTACAAAATAATCCTAAATAGTATGAAAAAAGGCAATTTTAGATTGCCTTTTATACTCTATTTACGTAATTTCAACGCTTTTATGATTTCGCGATACCGCTCGATATTTTTAACTTTGAGGTAGTCTAAAAGCCTTCTTCTCTTCCCTACAAGTTTAATAAGAGCCTGCTGTGTACTGAAGTCTTTCTTATTCTTTTTCAGGTGCTCTGTAAGATGGTTGATCCTGTATGAGAACAGTGCTATCTGGCCTTCCGCAGTACCTGTATCGATTTCAGATGTTCCGAATGTCTTGAAAAACTCCTGCTTCTTTTCTGTTGTTAAATACATATCTCTAATTAAAATATTGTTAATCCAAATATAGATCGAGTCTCCAATTTTGGAACGCAAAAATAAGGCTTTTTTATGTAAATTATCAAACAATTGACTTTTTTTTTACAAAGTTCATGAATATTTTATTTTTAAAGATACCAACACACATTAAAAAATATTGTATCCATACATTATAAAGACGGCAAAAACAGCCCAAACGTTGCGTCGAATATTATTATGGTTCAGCTGTTTGTCAATGATTTAATATATTTCGTCAAAAGAGTTGAAATCAGGGTTCCAGAATCAGTTCATCCTGATCTTTTAATTTTCTCCCCTGACTAATAAGCTTATTACCGATCCGGCAATTAAGACACAAACGTTTTTTACAGTATTCGTTCCTAAGTTGAATAAGTGCCTGTGAATAAAAAGCCGATGCGGCTTCAATGCCAGCTTTATTCCATTCACTCAGGATAACATTTTCTTCTGCTGCAATGTTGCACAACAGGTCGAGTGATCGTTCGCAGATATCGGGCTGGTCTCTGCTACTGCCAAAAACAAATATTACGGGAATAACTGCATTTATGAGAAGGATATCCGTTGCAAGCGAACCCGTACTCTTAACATAATTGCGGCTTTTCTTCCCGAAAACGAAATGATCGTCCCAATACTCTGAGGCAGAAACCTCAAAGAGCTTTTTAAGATCCTGAATATTTTTTGTTTCAAGAACTTTTGAAAAGAACCCGCCCGAAACAGATAACATTGAAGCAAGCTGGGATATTCTTACAGTTGGAAAGTTGGCAGGCCTTAGCCTGGAGAATTTCCATACCCATCCATCAATTGAGTGAAGCGAATATTTTGAGCTTAATATCTTATACTCCTTCAATAGGTTACAATAATATTCATCAGTTAATGCATCCTTAAAAAGCCCCTCATCAAGCATCCCTGCAGTGCCAAAGAGAAGAGCCTCAATCTGAAATCTATTATCGGTGTGTTTTCGGATAATACGGAAAGGGAGAGCCGTGGCAAGCATCTCAAAAGGTTCTGTATTGACCCGGAAACCAAAATAACGGGAAAGCAGCCGGTAGAATGTCTCATCCCAGTCATTTCCTGTTTCAGAATAAATCCTGAGGATAAACTCCGATTTTCCCTGAAGTCGCTCTATTACAAGGGCATTCAGCCACTGGTCAACTATAATTTTATCCACTTTATTAAGATCATCCTGACAGGCAATTATGAAAGGATTATTCACCAGTGAAAGGTACCTGTCATATAATGACTGATCGAAATTAATTTCGGTGGTGAGAACCTCCTCACCTCTCTGATTGAAAACTTTCCTGTCGTTATCTGCAACTATATGTAGTATAACATTATTAAAAGCTGGATCGTTCTGATGTCCATGAAGATTGAACAGAGAGGAACGCGTGTGGATCTCAACATTGCCTGCCCAGATAGTTCCACCCATTAATAATCTTGAATTGAAAAAATCGGGACCGGAATCGCGGTTATAATCACCCGGATGAATCACTGTAATCAGGTTGCCTTCGCTATCAAGCAGACTGTCAGGGTTGTATAACCTGTATTTCCAAAGGTAATGAAGAAACTCCTCTTTCATTTTTAGCACTAATTAAATGAGAAAGCAGCAAGAATATAAAGATAGGAAAAAAGGAATAATAGTGCAAGGATTCAACAATAAAAAAGGGTCATGCCATGGCATGACCCTACAAAATATCATTATGTTGGTGTAGGGACATGCCATGGTTTGTCCCTACGGATTTCAAATCAAATTCCTTTCCAGAAGGTATTTCTCCATTTCAACCTGC
>JANNKF010000126.1:0-8512 GCA_031396165.1 Bacteroidales bacterium
GACTGCCCTACGTTGATACCAAGTTCCTTCTTGAATTCATCGAGAACCTTTTCTCCGCCTCTTACATAACATGCTGTTCCCATGCATATGCTTATCGGGTGCTTCCCTTTGGGAATCATGGTGAAAAAAGAGTAGAATGTAACTACCCCGTAAATTTTTGCTACAGGAACATTCAACCCCTCTGATACCACTTCCTGAATCTCTGCCGGGAGATATCCGAAATGTTCCTGACAGGTATGCAGAACATTGATAAGTTCCTGTTCGTCATTATTAAATGATGCACATACTCCTTTTATAAAGTCCACATCTTCTTTTCTTAATTCTATTTTTATACTTGACATAACCGTGATTTTTTGTTGATCAATATTTAAATCCTATTTTTTAATTATGATCTTTTTCTTTTTATCAAAATACTGAGTATGAAGAAGATGGTGAGCTTTTTCGCTGCCTGGTTTTCCAAGGAACTCATCATATAGTTTAAGTATGAACGGATTCTCGTGCGATTTCCTGAGCGGTTTCTTCTTGTCTTCAGTATATATTGCCGTTGCCCTGGCTTTTATTATATCTGAATTGCCATGGTGCAGAGGTTGCCCTCCGCCTCCGATACAGCCACCGGGACATGCCATTACTTCAATTGCATGGAACAGGGATTTACCTGATCTGACATCATCAAGAAGTTTCCTTGCGTTTCCAAGCCCGTGAGCAATACCGATATTAACAGGCAATCCGTTAAAATCAATAGTTGCTGAACGAACACCTTCCATACCC
Organism: Bacteroidales bacterium; assembly: GCA_031396165.1. Taxonomy (GTDB): domain Bacteria; phylum Bacteroidota; class Bacteroidia; order Bacteroidales; family VadinHA17; genus LD21. The sequence goes on from JANNKF010000126.1 coordinate 769, forward strand.
CTGAGTTCTGTAAAATCGAGTCTCTCAAGCTTCTTTCCGGTATAAACCTCATATGCAGTGCGGCATGCAGCCTCAATAACACCACCTGTGGCACCGAAAATAACGGCAGCACCGGTAGACTCTCCAAGTGGATTGTCAAATTCCTCATCATGGAGATTTTTAATGTCAATGTTAGCCTGCTTGATGAAGTTTGCTAGTTCCCTGGTTGAAATGGAATAGTCAACATCCGGATTACCGTCTACCGAGAATTCTCCTCTCTGACACTCGTACTTTTTAGCCAGACAAGGCATTATTGAAACAACCACCATGTCTTTTCTGTCAATACCGATCTTATCTGCAAAGTATGATTTGGCAATTGCACCAAACATCTGTTGCGGTGATTTTGCTGTTGATGGTACATCCTTCAGATCGGGAAAATAATTCTCGAAGAAGTTTACCCATCCGGGGCAGCAAGATGTAAGAATTGGAATACGTGCTGTTTTATCACCATTCAGATGCCTCGACAACCTGTCGAGTAGCTCTGTTCCTTCTTCCATAATTGTAAGGTCAGCAGCGAAATCGGTATCGAATACATAATCAAATCCGAGAGCCCTCAGCGCAGCAGTCATTTTTCCTGTAACAATTGTACCGGGTGCCATTCCGAACTCTTCACCCAGTGCCACTCGCACTGCAGGTGCTGTCTGAACAACCACTGTTTTAGTAGGATCGTTAAGTGCCCTTAAAACCTGTGGAACATGATTTACCTCTGTCAATGCTCCTGTAGGACAAACCGATACGCACTGTCCGCAATATGTACAGGTTGAATACTCGAGGTTCTGTTCAAAAGCCGGAGCAACAGTTGCCATGAAGCCCCTGTTTACAGCTGAAAGAGCACCAACTGTCTGTACATCGTTGCACATCATCTCGCAACGACGACACATAATACACTTGTCAAGTTCCCTTATGATTGAGGGGGAAGTATCTTTTCTGTAAGTTGATGTGGCTGCATACTCCTGTCCGGGAATCTCTCTTATCCCAAGGCGATGAGCCATATCCTGAAGTTCGCAAGTGCCTGATTTAGAACAAACCAGACAATCTTTCGGATGGTCGGAAAGGATAAATTCCATAACAGTTCTACGGGCATTAAGAACGCGGGTAGTATGAGTTTTTACCACCATTCCCGGTTCACATTTGGTAGAACAGGTAGGAGCAAGGTTTTTCCTTCCCTGAACTTCAACCACACATATACGGCAACCTGCAGGTTTGTTTTCGATTCCCATATCGTGCAGTTCCATATAACAGAGAGTAGGGATATCTATCCCAAGCTCCTTTGCGGCTTTATATATTGTTGTACCCCTCGGTACGTCAATCTCTTTATTATCAATTGTAAGCTTTATAGTTTCCATTATTTCTTTGATTATCTGATAAATATTGCATCAAACTTACATTTCTCAATACATGCACCGCACTTGATACAAGTCGCCGGATTGATCAGATGAGCCTCTTTTCTCTCACCTGTTATTGCATTAACAGGACAAACCCTGGCACATGCTGTACATCCAACGCAATTTTCTGCATTTATTACATATTCCATGAGACTCTTGCACTGACCGGCCGGGCACTTCTTATGGGTTACATGAGCAATATACTCTTCCCTGAAGTTTTCCATCATCGAAAGAACAGGGTTCGGTGAGGTCTGACCCAATCCGCAGAGAGCAGTATCTTTTATAACAAGGCTCATATTCTTAAGCCTGTCAAGGTCTTCCAGTGATCCTTTGCCTTCTGTTATCTGACCGAGCAATTCATGCAATCTTTTATTTCCAATTCTGCAGGGTGCACATTTACCACAAGATTCCTCAACAGTAAATTCAAGAAAGAATTTTGCCATCGATACCATACAGTCATCCTCATCGAGAACGATCATAGCACCTGAGCCCATCATTGAACCTGCTGCAATAAGGTTATCGAAGTCGATTGGTGTGTCGAGGTGTTTTTCTGTGAGGCAGCCACCTGATGGTCCGCCAGTCTGAACACCTTTGAATTTTTTGCCATCCCTGATACCTCCGCCGATCTCGAAGATTACCTCACGCAGGGTTGTTCCCATTGGAACCTCAATAAGGCCTACGTTGTTAATCTTTCCTGCCAGAGCAAATACTTTTGTTCCTTTTGCTTTCTCCGTACCGATACTGCTGAACCATTTAGCCCCTTTAAGAATAATTACCGGGATCGCTGCGAAAGTCTCTACGTTATTTACGTTTGTCGGTTTTCCACGATAACCCGATTCTGCAGGGAAAGGAGGCTTAACGGTAGGTTCTCCGCGTAATCCTTCCATAGAATGTATAAGAGCGGTCTCCTCACCACATACAAATGCTCCGGCCCCATATTTAAGAGTGATGTCAAAATTGAATCCGGTTCCTAAAATGTCATTTCCCAATAAGCCATATTCTCTGGCCTGATTAATTGCGATTTTCAGTCTTTCGATAGCCAGCGGATATTCTGCACGGATATATATTAATCCGTTTGAAGCACCAATACTGTATCCACAGATTGCCATAGCTTCAAGAACAGAATGAGGATCACCTTCAAGAACAGATCTGTCCATGAATGCACCCGGGTCGCCTTCATCGGCATTACAAACAACATATTTCTCGTCGGAAACGCTTTTTCGTGCCAGTTCCCATTTCAGTCCGGTTGAGAAACCGCCTCCACCGCGCCCTCTCTGACCCGAGTCCTTTACAACTTTTATGGTTTCTTCAGGACTCATTTCGGTAAGTACCTTACCGAGAGCCTGATATCCGTCGCGGGCAATATATTCATCAATATTTTCAGGATTAATGAAACCGCAATTGCGAAGTACAATCCTGAGTTGTTTCTTAAAAAATCCCATATGTTTTGAGTCTGAAACAGATTCTTTTGTTACCGGATCTTTATAGAGAAGCCTTGTTATTTTTCTGCCTTTAATAACGTGTTCTTCGACAATCGTCTGTGCATCTTCGGGTTTCACCTGTACATAGAAAGTGTTGTCGGGCATTACTTTCACGATTGGTCCTTTTTCACAGAATCCGAAACAACCGGTGAGTATGACCTGAACAGAATCAACAAGACCCTTTGCTTCAAGTTCATCTCTTAAATTGCAGACAATAGCATCACTTTCTGAGGCATGGCAACCTGTGCCACCACAAACCAGGAGATGCATGCTGTATTTTGACATGATATTTCCTCCTTATTCTTTTAAATCAATACTCTGATAATTCACAGGGATTATTCCATCAACGAATTCCCCTGTTTTAATATATTTTTCAATGATCTGGTCAGCCCTTTTCAGGTCGACAAACCCGAATACAACCGGCTCTTCTCCCGGTAGTTTAACCTCAATTGTTGGTTCTGCATAGCAGTACCCCATACAGCCTGTTTGTGTTACTACGGCAGCAATATTTCTTCTGTCGAGTTGTTCCAGGAAAAACTCCATAATGGTTTTTGCGCCCGAAGCAATACCGCATGTGGCCATTGCAACCTTGACCTGTACGATGGTCTCGGGATTAATGGCTTTAACCCGGATGTCCAACCCGCTCATTAATTCATCGCGTTTCTTTTTCAGATCCGCCAGTGACGTGATTTTTGACATTCTTTTATCTGTTAAGTTTATTATCTGTTGTGGCATTTCGCTTACCTATTTGCTCATTTAAAAGTATTCAATTTATTCCTTTTACAACTAAAAACGTCTATACCTTTTCTTTCATTCGTAATCCCGATGCACCAATATCTTCAAGATTTTCATGAAGCATAATACTGAGATCCTTCTGTAACTCCCTGTCAGAGAAGTTTTCAACTTCAAGATACTCCCTGACTTCCTGTGAAGAAAAACTGTAATCCCCTTTTTCTGTCCTGTGCCTGTAGGAGAAATTCAATCCCGGATTTGCTGCAATCAGTATTACTATTACACCAACAATATCGCCCAATGGTTGCCTGTCGATATGATTTAATGAAAACCTGGCTTCTACCATTGTTCCTTTTTCCTCTTCCGAATGGATCTCAATTGCACCACCTGTCAGTTCGGCATGATATTTCAAGAGGGGGAGACCTAATCCCATTTTTCTCCTGGTTCTTGAAGTTACGTAGGGGTCCGTTACGTTCTTAAGCATCTCTTTGGAAATTCCATTTCCATTATCTGATATCCTAACCAAGTAAAGGTTATTGACTTCAGCTTCTTCAATTTCAATTGAAATTTCTGTTGCTTTTGCCCTTATTGAGTTCTGAACAATATCCAGTATATGAAGTGAAATCTCTTTCATCCTGTTATTATTTTTCTTCCGTTCAAACCCTTCAGAGCCATTGTAATTTCTTCAAATGACGGAGACTCCAAAAGAAATTCTGTGACTGCACTTCCGATCATACCAGGCTGATGTGAATCGGATGATCTTATGATTGGGAAATCTTTTATTTCGGGATGACTTTTCGCAAAACGAGCTACCGAAGTCAGTGAAGATAACTCCAGTGCATCAGCTTTCATATTTTCGGGAAGAAATCCAAGCTGGCTGTAAATGCTGTTTTTCTTACGGTCGATATGAGCCGGTATAAATAAGCCATTCAGTGAGTGGACCAGCTTCTCAACTTCTTTGAATGATCTTGAGATTGCATTTATCAGAAGCTTTTCTTCTTCATAGATAATGTTCTCATTTTCATCCACCTGTACCTGATAACCGAATTTTGAAGAGTTGTTCCTGAGATCAGGCAGATATGCATCGAGATATTCCTGAAATAAATCAAGTTTATAGTTATTTTCAAAGAACGCGAGGCAATGTACTTCCTCTTTTGTAGTTACTTCTGCACCCTGCATAACAAATATTCCCTTCATTCCGGCCATCCGGCTCACAATGCTGCAATGCCTGGTTGTATTGTGATCGGTTATCCCGATAATATCCAGGTTTTTGGTGGCTGCTTCTGAAATTATCCTCCCCGGGCTCATGTCAAGATCTCCGCATGGAGAAAGAACCGTATGAATATGCAGGTCTGCCCTGAATATTTTCATTCCATTTTTAATAATTCAAATAAACGTCCGGCAATACTGAAAGTATCCATTTCAGAAACAAGTACCGGTATATTTTCAAGATTGCTTTTTTCAATTGTATCTACCTCAGGAACAGCTCCTTTGACAATTATAATTGCAGCTATCTCTTTTAATGAAGCAATTGCGATCACATTCTGGTGTGTCTGCAGTGTGATCCAGATTTCTCCTTCTTTTGCATTCCCCATCACATCGCTCAGAAGATCAGAGACATATCCGCCTTTTATTTCATTTGACAGACCATTTTGTCCGGAAATGACTTTAAGTTTAAGCGGCTGTATGATATCAGTTATTTTCATCTTCGGCTCCCAGTTTATTACAGTTTTTTTCAAGTCTTTCTTTGCCCCAGATACTACCGGTGATCCTTACCGCCTGTTCATGGCTCAGCAGATTCTGGCTTGTCATCTGTTGCTGCATAAAGATGCAATGGGATATCTGGGCATCGCCCTGAACTATATCCTCGGCTAATGTCTGGCAGTCGGGGGCTCCGCAGCCTGCACAATCGAAACCGGGTAAGTAACACATGAGCCGGCGTTTGCGTTCCATTTTTTTAAGAGCAGCCGGGAGGTCTTCGTCGAGCTTCCCCATCGGACGTGGTTCTATGTTTCCAAGAAAGCCATGTTCGTTGAGGTTAAGAAATCCGTCGAGCGGTTTGCGGGTTTTGTCATCTTCTCTGGCTCTGTATTCAGCCGCACGGTTTTTTAGCCGTTCAACGGTAAGGAACCTGTTCCCGCTGATGAGTATTCCTCCGGCGCAACTTTCGTCGCAGGCTCTGAGTTCCAGAAAATCTATATTATCGAATTTCTCATTTTCAATATTCTCGAGAAATTCATTTACATTCTTAATTCCGTCAATAGCGAGTGCCCTGCCGTTTGAGTGTACCAGTTCCCCACGTGTAAGGCTCCACAAAATTCCTTTCGAACTCAGCAAGTCATCTGTCTGTGGTGGTTCCGTTTCAGTATATTTTCTCTGTAAATAATTTAAAATTCTGTTATAAAGGAAGTTAATGTTTATCACACCTGTAACAGCTGATTCCACCTCACCGACCGGACTTTTGACGGCGGCAATTTTTGCTGCACAGGGCGTTGCATAAAAAAGTCCTATCTCATTCTCAGGAATTCCACTGCTTTTAAGTTTTTCCCTGTAGTACAATGCCGACATGTCAATAGGAGGGTTGACTTTCATTATATTACCGACCAGTGATGGATATTTTACCTGGATGAGCCTTACAATAGCCGGGCAATATGACGAGATTAACGGACGTGCTTTATGTTCATACATATACTGTTTCCCGGCTTCAAGGACCATATCGACAGTATTTTCAACTTCATAAATATGTGTAAACCCGATCTCCTTCAGTGCATTGTAGATCCCGGATGTCATTATTTTACGTGGAAACTGTCCGATCAGAACGCTGGGAATGAGGATGACCCTCACCGGATATTTAAAGATCATTTCGAGATCGTCCTGTTCAACCCCAATTGCTGAAACCGGGCAGGCTTTGTAACACTCTCCGCAGTCGACACAACGGTTAGCGATGATCATAGCTTTGCCTTTCCTGACCCTTATTGCCTGTGTCGGGCATACAGACATACAATGTGTACACCCGATGCACAGATCATTATCTACGAATAGAGCATGATGAAAATCCATATTTTGATTTTTATCCTGCATCGGGTCTGATATATGTTATAAGTTCCACAATTGTTCCTTCACCCGGTGTACTGGAAATAATCATTGAGTCGCTGTTCTTTTTCATATTCGACAAACCCATACCGGCACCAAATCCCATTTCCCTTACCTGTGGGGTCGCCGTTGAATAACCCTCTTTCATTGCCTGCTCAATATCCGCAATCCCGGGACCTTTATCCGTAATTATAATCTTAATTTTCTCCTCATCTATTGACACTTCAATAATGCCTGAATATGCATGAGCCACAACATTTACCTCTCCTTCATAGAGCGCTATTACAATCTTTTTGGAGATTGTGTGATCGATGTTAAGCTGGCGAAGAACTTTTTTTACAGAACTGGCAATATTGCCTGCTTTTGTAAAATCACCTCCTGCTATTTTATGCCTGAATTGCATCGATCAATAAATAGGTTTGATGCCGGCTTTGTACAATTCGCCTGAAATGTGAAAGACAGAGTGCGGACTTTCAATGAGCAAAATATTGTTTTCCATAGCCAGGGAGACAATTTCACTTCCGATTTTTTTGTCACGGGCAAAAATTATACACGAAATATCAGACATTTCTGCTGTTCTGATTGTTTGCAGATTTGCCAGACCGGTTATTAAAATCAGATTATCTTTTTCAACAGTAAGTACATCACTCATAAGATCCGAAGCGAAAGCATACTCCAGAGAAGAAGTAAGTTTATCTCCGCAACAAATCACCTTTCCATCAATTATATCCGTTATTTCTGTTGCCGTCATTATATTTGAACGAATTCGTCACAGTTAATGTTTTAAAGTAGCTCCCGATGAGGATTTATCTGCTTTAATAGTACAAAGATAATATTTTGTTGTTATTTTAATAACATTGTTAATAAAATAACAGAAGTTTAAAACAGTTCTAAATAATGATCCTGAGTTATAGCTTGAATTATTCATAAACTTAGTTAAGATGCTCTATTCCTTTGTGTTACTTTGTGCTGTACTTTGAGTTCCCCGTCCGAACGGACTTCGTCCGGGCGGGC
>JANNKF010000146.1:0-15950 GCA_031396165.1 Bacteroidales bacterium
CTCTCAGATACATTGAAATTGCACCGAAAAACACATTTTTATCGAGTCCGTTTTCGGGCTCTGTGCCGTCGGGAGGGAGGTACAACGGGATTGCAGTAGCCTGTATACCAGGCACTTTCCTGATTGCCCGGAGGTAAATCATGTCGCGGTAGCAGTTGCCGCAGTAAAATGATCCACCTGAACCTGTAATAAGATAAACAATTTTCATTTTAGATGTTAATTTTTATTGCCAAATGCCATCAGTCGCCCGTCTTCTGCAAGAATATAAAACCTGTCTCTGACCACTGCCGGAGAACTGCTTACAGCGCTTCCTGCATTAAAACTCCACAACTTCTTCCCATCTGTCAGATTCAAAATTATTACATTTCCATCCATGCTTGTAAAAAGAACCTTCGTCTGTGTTATAATTGCAGAACCAACAATCCGGCCATTTGTTCGGTATTTCCAGATCAATTTCCCTGTGCCGGCATTATAACAATAGAGGTATTTATCCTCATTTCCGATAACCACATAATTATTTCTGACAGCAGGAACTGCCAGTACCGAACCGGATTGTTCATTTCCGGGAATCTCCCAAACCATCTTTTTTGTCCGGATATTCAGTCCGAATATTGTTCCGTCATAGTCGCCGAAATAAGCCATATCGCCTGCAAGGGCAGGGGAGGCAGCAATATATACTCCGACATTAACAGTGTCTTTCTGATCTCCTGTCAGTGGATCCACAACTCTTATCATTCCGTCACAACCGCCGAAAACAATTTTGCCATCCTGAATCGAAGGTGTTCCGTTTACATAATTGTCAGTTTCTATCTTCCAGAGTGATTTTCCTGTCTTCGGATCCACACAGTGAAGGTAATAGTCATAACTACCGACAATTATTCCTGCTTTAGTTCCTGATGTCCAGACATTTGCAGAACCAGAGATCTGATTGTCTGTTGAGTATGTCCAGATTAGTTTACCAGTTACTTTGTCAACAGCTATCAGTTTTCCATCATTTAATCCTACAATTACTTTATTCCCAAAAACGAGAGGAGCTGCTTCAATCAGGTTTCCTGACTCATACTGCCATTTTATCTTCCCTTCTGATGAAACTGCAACCAGAGATCCTTTATCATTTCCAAAGAACAAAGTACCATCACTTATTACAGGTGAGGATTTAGTTCTTGTTCCTGTTGAAACACTCCATAGCAATTGAGGAGAGGAGGGCAGTTCTGAATCATACCTTCCTGAAAGATCGGCACTACCTCTGAACAAGGGCCAGTCAAAATCTCCCGACTGCGAAAACAAAGAAAAAGTGCTTAGTACTGAAATAAGGATTGGCAATTGAACTCTTTTCTGCCACGAAGTCGCAAAGGCGCAAAGTAACACAAAGAATAAATCTCTGGAGCTATAGTCTTTGTGCACCTTAGCGTCTTCGTGTCTTTGTGGCAATTGCATTTTAATATTTTACTTAAATTTACTTAATGCTCCTGTGGGGCAGATATCTATTACCGCCTGACTTTTGGTTTTCAGTATGTTATCAAAACTTTCCGTGAGCGGTTCAGAGATAATACTTATAAAACCCCGGTGAATAAAGCACAGTGCAGGTTCGTCATTTGAATCTTCACATACTCTTACACACAATCCGCATTTTATACACTTTGCATTCTCAAAAACCAAGCCGGTTTTATGATTTATTTTTTTTACAATTGGTGAATTAACTATTTTGCCTCTTGGATCCTTAATTGAAAAAGCTTCAGCCAGATCTCTGAGTCTGCAATCATCGGCAGCCCGGCAATCGCAATGCATACAGCTTTCAGACTCCGAAGAAGCTGTATTCAGATCAGGGATCTCCCTGAATCTGGTTATATCACCAATACACTCCTTTAACCATTCCAGCTGTTCGGCCGGTTCAACCTTGCCAATACGTGAAGTGAAACGTTTCAATGGTTTATTATCTTCTGCCAGTCTTGTAATTGACTCAGTTGAAGAAGGATTGTTAATCTGTCCTGATATGAAAAGCTTCATATTTCTTATTGAAACAGGAATATCAATCTTCTTTCTCCTGCAGGCATTTTCGCAGTAAGCCGGACAATCTATGCACTTAATAGCACCTGATTTAATTTCTGAAACAATTAGGGAAATTACACCATCATAATCATTGGCTATCAATAACCTGTTCATTAATGGAATATTGTAGCCTGCAGGACAGACCACCCTGCAGGGAGCTTCACATTCCGCCCGGTGCTCTGACAACAGCATTTCGAGGGCTTTTGAACGAAGGGATTTAACGTCATTTCCTGAAATATCAATGTCCATTCCATCCTGAACCAACGCAGAACATGAAGGTATGTAATTACCTGTTCTGTTGTCCTTTACCATACAGACCATGCATGATGAATAATGAGGCATACCCTTTTTGTGACAAAGAGTAGGAATGCTCAACCCGGCACCTGTTGCGACATCCAGAATTGTAGAACCTTCCGGCGCCTCAAATTCAGTATTATCTATCTTAAGCTTTAGCATTAGTGTTAATAATTTCAATTGCATTTTCAGGGCAGACTATTCTGCAGTTGTCACATTTAGTGCATATTAACTGGTCTATCTCATGTTTTTCATACGGCTTGAACGGAATGGCATCTACCGGGCATTCCTGAGCGCATATGGTACATCCTATACACTTGTCATTCACATTATATCTGATCAGGTCTGTGCATCTGTTGGCTCTGCAGATCCCTCTGGTATGTTCTTCATACTCCTCGCGGAAATACCTGAGGCCCGTAAGAACCGGGTTCGGTGCAGTCTTTCCAAGTCCGCAAAGACTGCCATCTTTAACCGATTTGCACAGTTTTTCCAATTCATCTACATCGGTAAGTGCAGCTTTTCCTTCACTTAATCTTGTAAGAATATCTAGCATATGTTTGGTACCGATTCTGCAAAATGTACATTTACCGCACGACTGTTTATGGGTGAATGTAAGAAAGTATTTTGCCATGTCTACCATACAATCAGTATCATCAAGGACAACCATTCCACCTGAACCCATCATAGCGCCCATTTTGGTAAGTTCCTCAAAATCAACGGGAGTATCAGCTTCACTTGCAGGAATACATCCACCTGAAGGACCACCTATCTGAACTGCTTTGAATGTCCTTCCGTCAGCAACTCCGTCACCGATGTTTTCCACAATTTGCCTTATTGTGATGCCCATTGGTACTTCTATTAATCCGCCTTTTGAGATCTTCCCGGCAAGGGCAAAAACCTTAGTACCCTTACTCTTCTCTGTTCCTATTGAGCTGAATGCTTTTGCACCATTTGTTATAATCCATGGGACAAGTGAAAGAGTTTCAACATTGTTCACAAGGGTTGGCCGGTCCCTGAATCCTTTAACAACAGGGTAGGGAGGTCGCAGATGCGGCGTGCCTCTTTTGCCTTCAAGAGATGCGATCAGTGCGGTTTCTTCACCGCATACAAATGCACCGGCTCCCTCAAAAACGGAGATATTAAAAGAATAATTACTTCCACAGACACCGGAACCAAGTATACTATTCTCATAGCACTTTTTCAGAGCCCCTCTGACCCTTGTTACTGCCAGGGGATATTCAGCTCTGATATAGAATATGCCTTCATTGGCACCTGTTGCAAATGCGGCTATGATCATTCCTTCAATTACTCTGAAAGGAAATGATTCAAGAAGCATCCTGTCCATGAACGCTCCGGGATCTCCTTCATCTCCGTTACAAACAACGTATTTGTGATCGCCTTGCGTTCCAAGAGAGATTCCCCATTTCCTGCCTGTCGGGAATCCGGCGCCTCCTCTTCCTCTTAATCCGCTATCTGTTATTATATTAACAATAGAATTCTGATCGAGAGTATTAATACATTTTTTAAGAGCGTCAAACCCTCCTGACTGGCAGTATTCCTCATATGAATCCGGTGAAAGAGAACCACTGTTTATAGTGGCTAAATGGATCTGGTATATAAGGAAGTTATTGAGGTACTTTTCTCTTTCGGCAACGGGAATGTTTATCTGACTTGTGAGCTTATCTTCAGAAAGAAATGTATCAACCAGGTCGTTAATGTTATGTTTTATTCTTTTATTTAAAGTCCTGGGCTTTATGTGTTTAAGAAGGATCTCTTCAACCTGTAGTTTCTTCACATTTGTATATCTCGAATGATCGTCCCCACGGGTTACCAGCTCCATTAAGGGTGTCTGGTTACATACTCCGACACATCCGACAGATTTAAGTTTAATATTCAGGTTGTATTTTTCTTTTACATTCAGGATCTCCGATAATATCTCTTTACTTCCACCTGCAACACAACAGGAGCCAATTCCGATTCGAACTTCAGCATCAAAATCTTCAATAATTTCTTCTGAAATTGATTTCAGATTTTTGTTACCCGAGTTAAGAAAATCCTTAATGATTTCATCCGCCTGAGTCGGTTTAACATGACCATAAGTTTTATCATCGATCTGAACTACAGGCGCAAGGGTGCAGCATCCAAGACAGGCTACTTCCTCTATTGAAAATAAATTATCAGGTGAAGCATTAACCGTATCATCAATTTTAAGAACCCTCTTAAAAGCATCTGATATAAGTGGTGCACCTTTCACATGGCAGGCGGTTCCGGAACAAATCTTTACGGTGTGTTTACCGGCAGGAATATGACGGAACTGAGAATAGAATGTTGACACTCCAGAGATCTGTCCCGGGGTGATTTCTGTTATATTACAAATGTGTTTTAGTGCCTCAGATGGCAGATAATTAAGTCTTTTCTGCACCTCCTGCAGTATCTCGATCACTTTCTCCTTTTCCCGTCCTGTAATGGCAACAACTTCATCTACCACCGAATTGATTTCGGTAACAGAAGTTGGTTTGCAATCGCATCCTGTGGTCACAGTTTTATTATCCTGAGTTTTCAATTCTTTGAGATACAATATAGATTTTTCTTCCCCCTAATATAAATCTTCTTATCCGAAAAAGCCGGCGTGCAATCAGTCCTTTCGCCAAGAGGAGCCTCTGAAATAAGCTTATATGCAGGGCCTGCTTCAAGAATATGCATTACACCGCTTCTGTCGATAAGGTAGACCATTTCGTCAGCAATGATCGGAGAAGAATAAAACTGATCCAGAAAATAATGTGTCCAGAGAGTGTCACCCTTTTCTGCATTATAGCAAGCAATATCACCGTTACCTGTCGCAACAAAAACAAATTTATCATTAGCCACAGGGCTGGAGACATCAGGCGTAAAAGTATTATCTTCCCATACTATTGAGGGCACCACTCCGGGTTTAATGGCGGCGAGCTTGGCATAATCAGTTACAGCATAAGTCATTGTACTGTTCACCGCAACCGATGGAGCAACATCTCCGCTCATACACTCCAGGCTCCATAACTCTTTTCCGGTAACAGGATCATAAGCAGTTACATTTGGATTTCCGTTTAATACAACCTGGGGTTTCCCTCCAAACCAGGCAATAACAGGAGAGGACCAGACAGCACGTCCCTGCCGAAGTGTTTCCCATTTTAATTCACCGGTTTCTGTATTAAATCCCATCAGTGAGATTTTTTCTGTACTGTCGAACTGGAGAAGCAGAGTATTCTCATAAATTATCAGCGAGGAGGAATACCCATAGACATTCTCAGGCAGTCCGATATTTTTTGACCAGAGAAGCTTTCCGTCGTGATCAAAACTTACCAGGTTGCCGTTTGCAAATACTGCACAGACTACTTTACTGTTAACTGCGACCGTAGAGGCTGCCAGACCCGCATCCTGATCAGTTTCAGGCAACACTTCCGGTTCACCCGGAAGATTTGAGGCTTTTCCTGTCCAGAGAAGCTTTCCCGAAGACTTATCAATACAATATACTTCACACTCCTTGTCTACTGCTCCGGTAAGAAATATTTTATCTTCCCATATTGCCGGAGAACTTTGTCCCGATTTTGGTATCTCTGTTTTCCATTCAATATTTTTACCTTCGGCACCATTCCACTCTGTTGAATAGCCTGATCCTCCTGCAATTCCCTGGCTGTTTTGCCCTCTGAAAGAAGGGTAGTTCGTTTTATCCGGTTCCTGAGCTTTTGATGATGCCTTGTTACCTTCCACTACGCCAATGCCTGATTGTTCAACATTACCTGTAAGATCAGGAAGATCACCCTGCAGCAGGAAAGAGGAAATTATAGCTGTTATAGAAATAACAGAAGCCGCAGCAATCAGATACCTTCTGTTCTTTTCCTGTTTAACAAGCAAATCCTGTTTCGCACCAGGAAACGCAGGTGAGATCTTCTGATTATCTGTGATGAGTCGCTGACAAAAAATAAATATAATTGCACCTGCAAGCAGAAGATAAGAACCTGTCTCCACCTGCCATCTTGAGGTAAAATATGCTTTTCGTGCCATTAGATCCATAGCTCTTACCTGTTCGGCCTTTGCGGCATTTACCGGATCCTTATCGTATTGTTCCTTAACTGTAAGCAAGGCAGGATTGTCGAGCGGGTTAATGATTTTAAGCTGTAACAGGCTTAGTATCATTGTTAATGCCACAATCAGTGTAAAGCCGCCTGAGATCTGACTAACCACTTTAAGGATGCTGATATCTTTATCAGTAAGATTAAACTTCATTTCAACTCTTTACTTTAATTGGACAAAACTTAAAACATCTTCCACAGCTATAGCACTTACCCTGATTGGGTTTATATTCGATTCTTCTTGTTCGTACTGACAATGAAACCATTCCTATTCCCAAAGATATTCCAAGGAATATCCCTACCCATGGAGATGCCTTTCTGAACCTGTTCATGATAAACTCCTCCTGGAGAAATAAATCGGCCTCTGTCTGTCCGGCTTCCTTAAAAGCCAGAGCTGTCTTTGTAATCGCTTCTATACCGGTTTCCTTTTCAATTCTTATCTCACGGGCCAGGCGAACATTACTGTTTATTCCCGAAAGGGCAGGAGCCATTGTTTTGAACAGATAAGCGCCAACAACTGCAAAAAGGGGAATAAAAAGCAAATACAACATGAATCTTTTTCTCGATTTTTCCGGAGCTTCAGAAACCTGCTCAATATTTGAAGGTACAATTGCCTCGTACGGGCATGCATGTTCACATAATCTGCAATTGGTACACTCGGCAGGAGTAATTGTAAGGTGTTTTCCGGCAAATCTTGAAAAAACATTCAGAAGAACACCATACGGACATAAAAATCTGCAATATGGTCTGCTTACGAATATGCCGGCAAGAAGAAGGAGAGCCCCGAATACTATCATCGTATACGGTGCATCAAGCCTGAAGATCCCAATAAACGGATCGTACCTGCATATCAGAAACTGACTGTTTGTTGCTGCAAATAAAACAGCCAGACCCAGGTAAACAAATGGGACTGAGGCAAGTACAACTTCCAGTGTTTTAGGAAGTTTAACAGGTGAAAACCCTGTAAGCTCCTGTATGGCACCGAGTGGACAGACACCTGCACAGAATACTCTTCCATAAGCAAGCGCGAAAACAAGGGGAATTATAAAAAATAGCAATGCCGAGAGCGGAATTGAGTAGGCCTGATTAAAAAGAGCCAGGGAAACGTTCTGAACTGATCCTACTGAGCAGATGCAGCCCTGCCTGTAAAATCCAAAGTAAGCAAGTGAAAAAACCGACATCCATAATAAACCTTGTCTTGATCGCTTTTTGAGAGCCAGCCATGTTGTAACTATTAAAGCACCGATCAATACTGCAACATCAAGATATTCCCATCCCGGCGCTCTCTGAACAGGCATCTGATGTGTGGGATAAACATACTCTGTTTCAAATTCCGGACGCGGAAACCGGTCCTGTGCAAAAAGAACAGCATGCCAGCACAATAACAGTATAAGTACAATATAGGGGAGGGTTTTCTTCATTAAGTTCTGAATAGTTTCTGGTTTCTGGTTGCTTGTTTCTCGTTTCTGGATT
This sequence comes from Bacteroidales bacterium, assembly GCA_031396165.1. GTDB lineage: Bacteria > Bacteroidota > Bacteroidia > Bacteroidales > VadinHA17 > LD21. The sequence goes on from JANNKF010000146.1 coordinate 7,926, forward strand.
AGTAAACTTGCTCATTTGCACCGTCATTGCGAGCGCAGCGAAGCAATCCCTGTCAATTATTATGTATCTTTCTTCTTCCCTTTGTCCTTCTCGATATACGAAAATTCGGCCGGCACCCTGCTTATTGCATTCGACGGACACGTACGTGCAATAGAACAATCATTACAATTCACACACAGATCGTGTTTTATCTGCATGTATAGTGAACCGTTTCCAAAATCGGCACAGCCTTTAACGCACTTAGCACAACCGTCGCAGAGATCTTCATTTATTGTATACTGAAAATAGGGTTCTTCAACAAATTTTCTTTCAATTGCGCCAACCGGACATAACTGGTTTTCTGCCGCAGTACTGATGTTCTTCACACCCTGACGCTGATATCCGCCACACAGGTCGCAATAACCGCACATCTGATAAGCATGAACACATTTCGATGCAGAAGGGGTCATAACACAGTTTGTCTTGCATTGACCGCACATTGTACATTTGAACGGATCTATCTGCCATACATAAGCTGAAGGTGTAGTTCTCTTAAAAAGAGCCACCGGAATAAGAATGAGCGGAGCTGCAATGATCATTTTTCCGGCACTCCTTACAAATTCCCTTCTTGATCGGTATTTATTCTTTTCCTCGTTCATAGCTCTCATAATCAGTACTTAATACAGTCTGTTTTGCCGTTACAAACCCCATTCCCCGGACATGCAGAACAATTTTGTCCCGTAACAACTCTGTTCCCCAGCGCGAATACTATTAGTGTAAGCAGGGCCAGAAGTCCGAATCTCATCAATTTCTTAAAGAATTCAATTCTGCTCATAAACAATTGAATTTTAATTTCTTAACTAGTTAATTCATTGTTGTTTAATTATCAATATTTCAATGCATTTTCGTATTTTTTGCCCCCAAACCCCCTAAAGGGGGCTTTGATTCATTGTCTTAATTAACCCCCCTTTAGGGGGGCAGGGGGGCAATAATGGGGTATACAAATTCATTTTCTTTTAAAAATATAAAGTTTTGAATCATAAGGATTTGCGGCATAAATTGTTTTACCGTCGGCAGATGCCAGATCGAGAGGAACAGAGGCAAAAAAATCGTTACTTGCTGAGACGAATTCAACAAATTCTCCTTTGGCGTTTAAAATCTTAATCCTGTTGATCCCTTTTTCTGCCGTTATGAATCCCCCTGGTATTACAACAAAGTGTGCCGGATTACAACATCCGCAGAAAGCTTCAGGAGCTATTCCCGGTTCACCAAAATAACTGGTTAACCCTCCGTCAATAGTTCTGGTTTCTATTCTCCTGTGTCCGGTATTGGCAACGAAGAAACTATCTCCAGCTGTCAGGGCCACATCAAAATATGCGCTTGGCAAAACAAACTGACCATCATTTCTGCCAATCATCTTTTTTACCTCACCACCTTTGTCAAGAATAAAAACTGTTTTGTTGCCGGCATCAGCAAATGCAACATATGAACCGTTAGAAGAAACTGAAGTTATTATACTGTTACTTTCAAATGGCCCCCATTCATTTATAATCTCACCTTTATTGTTAATCACCAGCACCAGCTCAACTGTTGAAGCAAAGATGGAATCACCTGATATTGAAAGGGAAGTAATACCGGAAGGAGTTTTCAGGTTCCAGATGAGCTTAAGATCTTTATCGTAGCAGGAAACAAAAGAATCACCTCCTATATAAATATTCCCCGAAGAAGCCACTGTTACGGCCTTTAGGGAACCTTCGCTGATTTTAATCTCATCAGTTACCTTCCAGGAATCCTCAATAGTATTTTCAACAGTTAAAATCGGGTTACCTGCCGCAGAACTCTGGTTCCTGACTGAGTCAAAAATCATATAACCAATGAACACAAGTAATATGAAAACCGAAAAAACAGTTGCAAATTTCTTATTCATTTCTCAGCTATTTCCAATATTAAGACATAATAAATTTCTCGCATCCCTCATAATGAGGTACTTACCAACAATTGCCAAGGGTCCCCATGCTTCTATTCCATCAAGAACCTTATGACTGTCCAGCAGTTTCACAGTTGAATTACCGATCTTAAAAAGATATAAATTGCAGTCATCATCGAGCAGATACATCTTATCACCACTCACGATAAAAGGACCAAGTCCTCTGCCAAACCGGTTTTCCTTTCCACTCGACCAAACCGGGGTACGAAGATCTGTCTTACTAAAACAGACCAGTTGTTTTTTAAGCGGGCCGGCATTCTCGGGCATAACACTCCAGATAAAATCTCCGATTATTATCGGAGTTTGCTGATCGCTGGCGATGCCTTCAGTTGCCTTATGTTGCTCCTTAACTGTTGCAGTGTACTTTGAACCGTCAAAATTAATTATAATTCTCGCACCACCCGCACCATAACTTCCGAAGACAGCAATTTCATTATTCCCGAGATACAGGGGAGAGGCTGCAGTTGTTGCAGGGCTCCATTCCTTTGTTGACCAGAGCAGTTTCCCGGCATCTTCTGCTTCAGCAGAGACACCAACAACTCCACCGACAGCATTATAAACATACATCCTTTTACCATTAATGCTCATAGGCATGATTGATCCATGCGACATTCTCAGCGAATCGGGATTTGGTGTTGTCCACAGTACTATTCCCGTAGAACAATCAATTCCGATCATGAGAGCTTTTACCCCGGGGGCAATAACGGCTACATCATTATCAATCAGAGGGCACTGTCCTGAAAAGAAATCAGGTGTTATTCTTCCGGTTTCACGGCCGGGAATCCCATAGGTTTTCTCAAGATCAACCGACCAGAGAAGATCTCCGGTTATGGGATGGGTACACATAACATGCGACCTTGGACCTATAGTCACAACATACTTATCTGTTACCGCAGGAATTGTCCGTGAATAGCCGTGATTACGTTTTAGCTCAACATAATACCAGCGCCTCCATAATTCTTTACCTGAGGAAAAGGAAAAACATCTCAGGACATCAGCTTTTCTTCTTTCATTATAATCAAGGACGTAAACCCTGCCATTATGAACTGCAGCACCTGCATAGCCCTCACCAAGAGTGGCTTTCCATACAATCGGAGGTCCCGTAGTATCCCACGATTCAGCCAGTGGTGTAGAATCCTTACTGATATTATCAAAGTCCACTCCCCGGAATCTGGGCCAGCTTCCTGCAATCATCTCATCGGGCTGAGAAAGGGTATCGAAAAACTGTCCGATAACCACAGAATCCTTTCTAATTACCATAGGTGGCCGGTTATCCATTCCGGGCAACCTGATGAGTATATCAGCGCGTGAATAACTTCCTGATAACCACCATGCAAGCGAGGCTACAAACACAACAATTGTGAGTCCGGTTATAACAACTTTACTTTTTAATCCGGTCAATGCTATAAAATTATTAGATCTATTCCTTTACACAAATGCCATCAACTCTTCAATGTACCTGCTGTTCGGCCTTTTTGTCTTCATTAACTTTTATCAATGCGCAAGATAAATAAACCATCGGTATTACCTGTTAGTGAATGATAATTAACAACAAGTTCGGATGGATTTTTAAGAATTTTTAACAACTATTTACATTTCTAAAATTTCCAGCTTAGTTTTGATCCAAACATACGTGGCGCACCGGGTATCTGTGTAGGATCTCCAAATAAACTACCTGTATTTCCGGCGCTTATGATATATTTTTTCCCTGTCAGGTTACTTCCAAAAAATGAGAGCATAATTCTCTTATACCCTATACCTGCTCTTAAATTGAACAATCCGTATCCCTCTTGTTCCAAACCCTTCGTGTTGGCATCCTCAAAAAATATTTTTGTTTTGTATGAAAAAGACGGGATCCCAAATAGGTAGATCTCTTTTGAAATCTTTAAGTGTGCATTCAGCCCAACTGCAAAACTGTGTTCAGGCGTAAGTCTGAACATATTTCCTGCATATTCCTGTAACAGTCCATCTGAATCATTTTCAGAGAATCGTGCATGAATAAATGAGTAATTTCCAAACAATTGCAAACCATTTAAAATCATATATTTAATGTTGGTCTCAGCACCATAACCAGATGCTTTTCCTCCGTCTTTAACAATATAATTGAATTCACCGGTACTTGCATCTGCTACCCATGCTGAAGTCTGAAAATTCAGATAGTTATAGTAAAAAAGACCAATATCAAACCAGGATCTTTGGTTGAAGGTGGTCTTAAATCCTGCATCATAGCTATTAACAATCTCGGCATCAAGAACCTGTTCTTCTCCTGCCGAGGTAAATTGCAGCACTTCGGGACGCCGCCCTCTTGAATGGTTGGCAAAAATATTGGAATTTTCATTAAAGGAGTACTTCAGTCCATAACGCCATGTAAGTGAAGAATTTGTTGTGCTGATCTCTTTCTCATCGCTGACTTTAAAAAACAGATTGGGATAGTTACCTGAGAGGAATCCTAGCGTAGATGGACTCCCCCCTGTCATTTGTGCCCTGTTTGTCAGGCCAATCCATTCATTTATAACACGTACTCCTGCAGTCAAACTTAGTTTGGTAGTTAATTGGTAATTGGCATCAGCAAAGCCTTCCATTGCCTGATTTTTTGCATTGTTATAGCTTTCCTCCTGATGTTCTGTAACCAAAGGAAGCCCTGCCAGCGGACCCAGTTGTGGGTCGGGTGGCAGGTTGGTCACAGGCACTGGTTGCCCATCAGGAGTTACAAGGAAGCCCGTATTGAAAAACAGATGAAACATATTCTGTTCGTCAGGAGAGAACCAGTAGTTCTGACTTGCTTTTTCACCCCAGTAACTAGCACCTATACTACCGGTGAGTTTATTATTCAGGGAGTAATTATACCTGAGTTCCTGAAAGAACTGCCTGGCTCCGTCATCTTCACTCATATCGATTGCGGCTGATGCCGTTCCGTCTCCATCCCAGCGGGAATAGGTAGCGATTTTCCGGTATGAGCTGATCGATGTCAGATATGTATTCTCATTAAAAAAATGTTTCATAGTCAGGGTTCCATCAAGGAGTTCCCTTTGGTTTGCCAGAGTATTGCTTTGTTCAAGAGATGCAACATAACCAAACGGATTGTTACTGCCTTCTGTATTTGGAAAGCCCATACTCATAAAACCCAAACCCGGATTATCATCTTTCTGATAGTTAATCACAAAGTCTATTTTATTTTTGGCAGTTGGCAGATAGCTTGCGGAGAGCCTGGTGGCAATAGTGTTTTTTCCATTAAGTCTTCCTCCAAAAGTGTTCCTGATATAGCCATCCTGATAATCATAAATACCTGCAATCCGGATGAGCAGTCTGTCTTTGACAACCGGAAAATTAATAGCTCCGCTAAGCTCTTTCTGATTAAAATTTCCAATTCCAGCAACTACTGATCCGCTGAATTCCCTTGTTGGTTTATTACTTATATAGTTTATTGCACCAATTTCCGCACCTCTTCCAAACAGAGTTCCCTGAGGTCCTTTAAGCACGTCGACCTGCTGAAGATCAAACAGGGCCATCGCCGCTCCATTGGCCTGGCTGATAGGAACATTATTATAAAATACTGAGATCCTGGGCTGTGCTGCAGGACTGACTTCATCGCTTGTAAGCCCCCTGATTACAAAACTTGGACGATCTGGTCCCTGCATTCTGATTTGCAAGCCGGGAACAAATACTGCAAGTTCATCCAGGTCATTAATATTATTGTCCTCCAGAAAGCTGGTATTAAGCACGCTCATTGTAATCGGTACCTCAAGTACCTGTTGCTCGCGTTTTTGTGAACTGACTGTAACTCCTTCCAGTTTAACTTCTTCGTTTATAAGCGTAAAATTCTGATTATTTCCACCCAACTGAACAGTAATTTCGGAGGTAACTGTTTTATATCCAACAAATGATATCCTTACCACAGTTTTTCCTTCAGGAATCTTTTCAAACAGGTAATCTCCGCTTTCATTTGAGGTAACACCAAATTTTGTTCCTTCTAGAATAATACTTGCACCGGGAATGGGATTACTATTTTGATCCATAATTTTCCCATGGATATTGCCTTTTTGAGTTTGAGCATTTGTTGTCAGTATGGTCGATAGGAATAGAAATATTAATAATTGTTGTCTCATAACTATAAATGTTTTAAAAGTAAAATCACTATACTAATAATATCAAAAGTCAGGATATTGCATTGCAAAAATAAGTATAAAACCTGATTTAAATCATGTTAATATAATTAATATATATAGCCATTATTATTAAATATATTCAGATTAAGTATCCTTTAGTTTACATTATACTTGCAATATATTGTTTTTGTTTAATAAATTGTTTTAATTTTATTTAATTATAGTTAGATTTGCAAACTCTCTGTTGAGTAAGTTTAAAGAACAAATAATAAAAGAAAGAACGATATGTGCGGAATTGTTGGAGTATTCGATCTGAAAGTCAACTATATGGATCTCAGGGCGAGCGTCCTGAAAATGTCAAAGAAGGTAAGGCACCGTGGTCCGGACTGGTCAGGTATATTTTATTGTGATAAGGCAATTCTTGCTCATGAGCGGCTTTCAATAGTAGATCCTCAATCGGGGAAACAACCATTGTACAGTAAGGATTGTAACCTGATCCTTGCTGTGAATGGAGAAATTTACAATCATCAGGAGATCCGGAAAAGATATGAGAATTCATATGAGTTTCTTACACACTCCGACTGTGAAGTAATACTTCCCCTTTACAGAGATAAGGGTCCTTCATTTATTGAGGAGCTGAGTGGCATATTCGCATTCGCCCTGTACGACAGGGAAAAGGATTGCTATTTTATTGCCAGGGATCATGTTGGAATCATACCTTTATATATAGGCTGGGACTCGTTCGGCAATTTCTATGTGGCATCTGAATTAAAAGCCCTTGAAGGTGTATGCAATAAAATTCAGGAATTTTTACCGGGACATTATCTCTATAGTAAAGAAGGGGTGATGACAAAGTGGTACAAAAGAGACTGGATGGAATATTCCGCTGTTGAAAATAATGAAACAAGCATTGAAGATCTTAAAGATGCTCTTGAAGCTGCTGTTCACCGGCAACTGATGTCCGATGTTCCTTATGGCGTGCTTTTATCAGGTGGTCTTGACTCTTCCGTAGTTTCTGCAATTGCAAAAAAATTCGCACCAAAGAGAATTGAATCACAAGACACTAGTGAAGCGTGGTGGCCGCAATTGCACTCATTTGCAGTAGGACTTGACGGTTCTCCCGATCTGGCCGCTGCAAGGAAAGTCGCTGCCCATATCGGAACCATTCATCATGAGATTAACTTTACCGTACAGGAGGGTCTGGATGCAATACGTGATGTTATTTATCACATTGAAACATACGACGTTACAACCATCAGGGCTTCTACACCAATGTACCTTCTTGCCAGGGTAATAAAATCAATGGGAGTGAAGATGGTTCTTTCAGGTGAAGGAGCCGATGAGATCTTCGGCGGATATTTATACTTCCACAAAGCACCTGATGCAAAATCATTCCATGAAGAGACTGTAAGAAAATTAGGGAAACTTCACCTTTATGATTGTCTTCGGGCCAACAAATCTCTTGCAGCCTGGGGAGTGGAAGGACGGGTACCATTCCTCGATAAGGAGTTTATGGATGTCGCAATGCGACTGAACCCAAAAGATAAAATGATAGTGCAGGGCAAAATGGAAAAATGGGTGCTGAGAAAAGCATTTGAGGATTATCTGCCTGCCAGTGTTGCCTGGAGACAAAAAGAACAATTCTCCGACGGCGTAGGTTATAGCTGGATTGACTCACTTAAGGCACTGACTGCCAAAGAGGTTACCGATGAACAGCTTGCAAATGCAAAATACCGGTTCCCGATTAATCCTCCTCCCACGAAAGAAGAATACTTCTACAGAACAATATTTACTGAACATTTCCCGTCCGACTCGGCCGCATTGTGTGTGCCGTCTGTTCCGTCAGTGGCATGCAGTACACCTGAAGCTCTGGCATGGGACGCCTCATTCAGAAACGTTAACGATCCCTCAGGCAGGGCTGTGAAAAGCGTGCATAACGATTCGTATAAATAG
>JANNKF010000155.1:0-3437 GCA_031396165.1 Bacteroidales bacterium
ATAAAGATACATTGATTTTCTTCGTTTACCCCGACCCCATGGGGAGCGAAGAAAATCAATTTACTCCCCTTGGGGCTGGGGTAAATAAATTGATTTTCAAGCATTTTGCAATATCTTATTCATGATTGCCGATAGTCATAAAATTTTATTATCAGTGTTTTATACAAATTTTTAAAAAGTTAACGCATCATTACGATACTCAGATTAATAATCTAAAGAAAAAACAACGCTTCATTTGTTATTATGTTTAAGAAACATTATTTTTGTGAAACATAATTATTAAGTAATGAAATTCTTTAATAGGGAAATCGAGAAACAACGTCTGATAAAGGCAATGGAAAGTACAAAGGCTAAACTTATTATTATTTATGGCCGGCGGCGTTGTGGAAAGTCAACACTTATTAAAAACTCGCTGAGGCCGGATGACGTATATTTTATGGCACAGCAGACTGATGAAACCATCCAACGTTTACAACTGGCAAATTCCATAAGTGAAAAAATAAAGGGTTTTGATTCTGTCGTTTACCCTGATTGGGAGTCACTTTTTACAAACCTGAAGAATGTTATTAATAAACCTCTTACATTGTGCATTGATGAATTTCCATATCTTGTAAAGGGTTCTGCGGGACTTCCAAGCCTGCTTCAGAAGATTATAGACAACACTCCCGATAGAAATTATCATTTGATATTATGCGGATCATCACAGCAAATGATGAAAGGTCTGATATTAAACAGTAACTCCCCATTATATGGACGAGCTGATGAAATACTGAAAATTAGCCCTCTCCAGGCAGGATGGATAAGCGAGGCTCTGAATTGTAGCCCTTCTCAATCAGTAGCTGAGTATTCTGTCTGGGGAGGTGTCCCGCGTTATTGGGAACTCAGAGCTGAGGAAAAATCGTTTAAAACTGCTGTAAAGAACATTATACTTGATCGTTATGGAGTGCTTCACGAAGAACCGGTTCGTCTGTTTTTTGATGATATGAGGGAATCAGTTCAGGCCTATTCGATTCTTTCAGTTATAGGAAATGGCAGCAACAGGATATCTGAAATTGCTGGAAGACTTAACAAACCATCGACTCAGCTTTCAAGACCCATTGACACTCTTATACAACTTGGATATTTAAAACGTGAAATTCCTTTTGGAGAAACAGAAAAGAACAGTAAAAAGGGAATCTACAGAATCTCCGACCCGTTTATGAATTTTTACTTTACTTTCATGGCTCCAAATCTTTCACGCCTTGAGATTGGGTTAACAAACCAGGTCTATAATGTCTTTGATTCAAGATTATCAGGCTTTGTTTCATCCGAATGGGAAAATCTTTGCAGAAGAAGTGTTCCGGTAAAACCAATAAACGGGATCAGTTTTGATATTGCATACAGATGGTGGGGAGCTAATCTGAAAAAAGAACCCATGGAATTAGATGTGGTAGCTGAATCTACTGACAGAAAATATCTGCTTATCGGTGAGTGCAAATGGTCAAAGGAAAGCAATACTCAGGTATTAATCAGGGAACTGGAAGAAAAAGCAAGGTTGTTTCCATTGGCCAGAGAGAAAAAAGTTATAATTGTTTTGTACATAAAGGAAACAATAGAAACCGACATTCCTTCAAATATATTCCTGCCAAAAGATATACTTGATTGCCTTAAATAAAAGATATTCAAATAACTCTTACACTTCTGAAATATGAATCTGAGTATACTCACAAAACTATTACTCCCTTTTCTTGTTATTGGAATAACAACATTCAGCCAAATTCCGGTTAAATGGGGCGATCAGCGTGATGGAACTTACAATAATCCCATTCTGCCGGGCGATTATAGCGATCTGGATGCAATGAGAGTTGGATCTGACTTCTATGCTATCTCTTCAACCATGCAATTCTCGCCGGGCATGGTTGTTCTACACTCAAAGGATCTGGTAAATTGGAGAATTGCAGGTCATGTTGTTGACAACCTTACCCAAATCTCCCCAGAACTTAACTGGGATAAGATGAATCGGTATGGCAAAGGTATCTGGGCAGGATCAATCCGATATTATAAAGGTAAGTACCGGGTTTACTTTGGCACACCTGATGAAGGTTTTTTTATGAGCTCTGCTACAAATCCGGCCGGACCGTGGGAACCATTGCATCATCTCTGGAAAGTATCAGGATGGGATGATTGTTGTCCTTTTCTTGATGATGATGGTCAGATGTATTTCATTGCCACAAATTTCTCACTCGACCTTAAAAACAATAAAAAATACAATATCCATCTCTTCAGGATGACACCCGACGGCAGAGAAATAATAATGGAATCTGATTCAATTATCTACCAATCAACAGGTAGTGAGGCGAATAAATTATATAAAATCAATGGCTTTTATTATCATTATTTCAGTGAAGTAAAAACCGAGGGAAGAGTCCCAATGATGGGACGATCAAAAAATATTTATGGTCCCTATGAAATTAAACAACTAATCCATGTAAATAAAAGCAAGGACCGGGAGCCAAATCAGGGTGGATTGATTAAACTGGAATCGGGAGATTGGTGGTTTTTAACACATCACGGATCAACTGGAAACTGGGAGGGCCGCGTGGCCAGTCTGTTACCGGTAACATGGGTAAATGGATGGCCAATAATCGGCGAGGTTGGCAATGATATGATTGGAAACATAATATGGTCCTCTAAAAAACCAATAAAAAGTAACTCTGGATTCTCTATACAAACCGATGATGATTTTTCCCATAAAACTCTGAATGTTCAATGGGAATGGAATTATCAACCCCGTGCTGATAAGTGGTCGCTCACTGATAATCAGGGTCATCTAAGACTTTATGCATTTAAACCGCTTCCGTCTGTAAAAAACGGAATAAGTATATTAAGTGTAGGAAATACACTTACTCAGCGCAGTATGAAGACTGACTCATGTGAAGTGAAAGTAAAAATTGAACTGGAGGGGTTAAGCGACGGGCAGTTTGCCGGAATTTGTCACTTTGCCGGAACCTATAGTGCATTTGGAGTCAGGCAGACAGAAGGTGTACGGAGATTGGTTTATGATAACAATGGACAGGAGACTGAAGGAAAAATTATTGACACTTCCACCATTTACCTGAGTTCTGTCTGGGGGATAAATGGTCTCAGTCAGTACACTTTCAGCATCAATGGTAAACTCTTTGAATCGTTTGGAGGAACATATAAACTGACATGGGGTAATTACCGGGGCGACAGAATAGGCATTTTTTGCTATAATTCAACTAATGAAACAGGTTTTATTGATGTGGATTGGTTTCACTATGAATATTGATTGCCAATACTAATCTTTTTACACATCTATTGGCTTGAATTATTTATAAATTTAGTTAAGATGCTCTATTCCTTTGTGATACTTTGCGTTGTACTTTGTGTTCCTTCGTGGTAAAAAAAAGCTTAACCACAAACCTGCATGCCGGTAG
>JANNKF010000158.1:0-3014 GCA_031396165.1 Bacteroidales bacterium
GAGAAAAAAAAGTCAATACAACCTTTATTCCGGGCATCTCCTTTTTTATTGCTTCAATCACCGGACGTCCCTGTTCAAATTCGCCAAGTGAAGCACAATGGATCCACATTGTTCTCACTCCCGGTTTTATCTTCTCAATGATATTTTTTTCCCAGTTTTTCCTTCCGTTAACCCATAACTTTGCTTTGGAATTAAATGGTGCGATAATATGAGCTAAAACATTAAAGATCAATATTCCCAGATTGTATAAAACTTTCATATAGGCGTTTTCGAATCGACAAAGTTAATAAAAACAGACTTTAAAACTAAAATAAATCCTTAAGCAAGAGCAGTATTAAATAATCAGAAATACAGTCTCTTCAATACCTTTCTGCCAGCAAGACACGAAGGCGCTAAGGTTCACCAGGTTCGAATCCTGAATAAAAGTACGTTGTGTGACTTTGTGTCTTAGTGCCTTGGTGGCAAAAAACCTATGACCTATATATAATTGTCTCATTATCTTAAATCTTAAATTAACTTATAATTTTGTAGTATTATACTATTACAATCATGGTAAGACTAATAGCTCTTATAATCTCAATCGTTCTGCAGATAATTGCCGCTGCCACTGCATTAAGGTTTATGAAGCTTACCAAGTACAGGCTCTCCTGGATCCTGCTTTCACTCTCTTTCGCCTTCATGGCTGTACGTGGAATTATCCAGTTTTTTGAATTCTTCAGAGGTACCCCATCTTACGCCTGGAAAATGATCGATGAATGGATGGGGGTTCTGATTTCTATTATGATAATCGGCGGTGTAATCCTTATCCGTGAATTATTCTATTCACTCAAAAAAGCTGAAACAGACAGGGTCCGATCTGAAAAACGGGTTATAAATGCAATTATTAATACTGAAGAGAACGAGAGAAAAAGATTTGCGAAAGATCTGCATGATGGTCTGGGGCCCATCCTCTCTACTGTAAAAATGTCGCTCTCAGCTCTGACGGACCGGATCAAGGATCAACCGGGAACAGTTATCCTTAATAATACGAATCACCTTGTTATTGAAGCGATAAATACAATTAAAGATATCTCAAATAACCTTAGTCCGCATGTTCTCACAAATTTTGGGCTGTCGAGTGCCATCGGGGCGTTCACAACAAAAATCAATCAGACAAAAGCAGTTGAGATAATTTTCAAATCGAACATGGAAAACGAACGTCTTGAAAATGAAAAGGAAGTAGTCATATACAGGGCGGCCTGTGAATTGATTAACAACTCTATACTGCATTCGGGAGCTTCAAAAATTGAGATCGAATTAAACAAACACGAAAAATTTGTTACCTTGCAGTTTTATGATAATGGTCGCGGATTTGATACATCAACTCTGAGCAAAGAGGATACAAAAGGTATGGGATTGTCAAACATTGAAACCCGGGTAAAGACCGTTGAGGGTGTCTTCATTCTTGAAAGCACTCCGGGAAAAGGTACCAGCGCCCTAATAAAGATGATTGAATAATTCCTTTTATTAGAACAACTTACAATGGGAAAAATTAGGATAATAATTGCTGACGATCACCAGCTGTTCCGTAACGGTTTGAAAATTCTTCTCAATGCCTTCCCCGAATTTGAGGTAACCGGAGAGGCATCCAACGGGGAGGAATTCCTGAAACTGCTCAAGAGTTGTCCGGCTGATGTGGCACTTATGGATATCAATATGCCGGAAATGGATGGTATTGAAGCAACGAGAAAGGGACTCAAAATTTGTCCTGAAATTGATATAATTGCTCTTTCAATGTATGGCGAGGAAGAGTACTATTATAAAATGGTTGATGCCGGAGCCAAAGGATTCCTTGTAAAAGATTCTGATATTTCTGAAGTAAAGGAAGCAATTCTTACAGTGAGAAAGGGAGGTAGTTATTTTTCCCAGGAGCTCCTTTATCATGTTATTCAGAAAATCAAGCACCGCGAACTCGAAAGTAAATCGGCTAACCTCTCAAAAAGAGAGAAAGAGATACTTTTTAAAATCTGCGAGGGACTCTCCAATCAGGAAATAGCCGAGACACTTTTTATAAGCAAAAGGACCGTAGACAAGCACAGGGCCAACCTGCTTGGGAAAACCAATTCCAAGAATACTGCAAGCCTTATCCTGTTTGCGATACGGCATAAACTTATCGAAATATAAATGATGGCAGAATCACACGAATTGGGTCAGAAAGGAGAAGATCTGGCCCTGGACCATCTCAAAAATTCAGGTTTCAAGATCCTCTTCCGTAACTGGAAATGGGGAAGAAATGAAATTGATATAATTGCTGAAAAGAAGGATGTTGTGATTTTTGCAGAGGTAAAAACACGTAATGACGATTTTCAAATGCATCCTATGACAGCTGTTAATAAAGAAAAACAAAGATCCCTGATCAGGGCTGCGGATGGATATATCAGAAAATTTAAAATCGACAAGGATAGCCGTTTTGATGTAATTACTGTGATAAAAAAAGGAGAAGAGTTCGAGATCGATCATATTGAGAATGCCTTTTACCCAACATTAAGATAAATGGATATCGAATCATTAAGAGATCATTGCATTGCCATGAAAGGTGCGACAGAAAGTTTCCCTTTCGGCGAGGACACGCTCGTATTTAAAGCCGGGGGCAAGATCTTTGCGTTGGTTAGCCTCGACGGTGAATTGAGCATCAACCTTAAATGCGATCCTGCGCTGGCTCTTGAATTAAGGGAACATCACTCAGCTGTAACACCGGGTTACCATATGAATAAAAAACACTGGAATACTGTCCTCATTGACGGGACAATAACTGATAAAGAGATATTCTCCTGGATTGATCATTCATATGACCTGATCACAGGTAAGCATTAATTACCACAATTGGCAGGAATATTTCTTTTATTAGCTGGGATTTAATATTCCGGTGCTCTGCACCTTTGATTTATTCGACAATCATTTTTCTACAAATATTATGGTGCTCTGCACCTTCCTGTCTTCACACTCTCATTTTTATTCAAAAAGGTGGATTGTGA
>JANNKF010000165.1:0-22293 GCA_031396165.1 Bacteroidales bacterium
AATGAATAGATTAAGAATGAGTACCGGCAATAACACGTTTTTTGTTGATATCAGCAGCGAAAAGAGGATAGATTTTGTACATAAAGAAAATGAATTTGATGATTTTAAGCGTGATCTTCTCATTTACCATATGATGTCAACTGAGGGACCACGGATGTGTAAGGGCGACATCAATGGAGATAGACTGGAAGACTTATATATTGGTGGTGCCAAGGGCCAGGCAGGGGCGTTGATGGTTCAGAACAGGAATGGTTCATTTACTTCTGCTGAAAAAGCTCTGTTTGAATCAGATATGATATCTGAGGACACAGATTGTGCCATGTTCGATGCCGATGGCGATGGCGATACAGATCTCTATGTGGCAAGCGGAGGTAATGAATTTCCATCAAGCTCATCTGCTTTAAGCGACCGCCTGTATATTAATGATGGTAAGGGCGGGTTCAGAAAATCGGGACAGGTTCTGCCTTCGGGAAAATATGAAAGCACTTCATGCGTCCGGGCTTCGGATTTCGATAATGACGGAATAATGGAATTATTTGTGGGAATTCGCCTTAAACCATTTGAATATGGTTTACCGGTAAACGGATATCTGCTTGAAAATGATGGAAATGGAAACTTTTCAAATGTTACTTCCCAAATCGCTCCGGAACTGCTCAACATTGGTATGATACGAGATATGGTTTGGGAAGATGTTGACAAAGACGGAGACAAGGATATTATTCTCGCCGGTGACTGGATGCCGCTTAAAGTATTCATAAATGATAATGGTACTTTTAAAGAATTGAAAGATGCATTTAATCAGGAAAAAACAAACGGATGGTGGAACTGCATTAATGCCGGCGATTTTGATGCGGATGGTGATATTGATTTCATAGCTGGTAATCACGGACTTAACTCAAGGTTTAAGGCAGCACAGGATAAACCCGTAAGCATGTTTGTAAATGATTTCGATCTGAATGGCACAATAGAGCAGGTAATTTGTACCTATGACGGAGAAAAATCATATCCACTGGCGCTAAGGCACGACATTACAAAACAAATTCCTGTGCTGGAGAAAAAATTTCCAACTTATGAAATGTATAAAAACCAGCAGATTACAGATATTTTTCCACCCGAACAATTCAAAAACTCAATTCAACTTGATGTTTATAATCTTGAAACCTCATTATATTTAAATGATGGTACCGGTCATTTCTCCAGGGCTCAGCTACCTCATGAAGTGCAGTATTCACCGGTTTTTGCTGCAGAGGTTGGTGACTATAATGAAGATGGAAACAAAGATATCCTGCTAGGAGGTAACCTGTTTAATGTAAAACCCGAAGTCGGACGTTATGATGCCAGTTATGGTCAATTGCTTCTGGGTGATGGAAAGGGAGGATTCAGTTATGTATCCCCTAAATTGTCCGGGTTAAAACTCGAAGGAGAAGTAAGGGATATTATGGAACTTGAAACGGCAAAGGGTAAGATACTAGTAATTGCACGAAGCAATGCTCCCTTACAGGTATTTACACTTCGGAAAAGTGAGTCAAAAAAATGAGAAATAAGGTTCTGTTATTATTTTCACACTACTTCCCATAAAAATCGGGACTTAGATAGATGACAGGATCATAAAATAATTGCAATCTTAAGATTATCGATACATTGAAATAAAATATTATGAATAATAGGAATCACACATTAGACCTCATTGATTTTCTTCATTGGCCCCTTACCCTAAAGGGTGTGAAGAAAATCAATTACTCCCTTTAGGGTCGGGGCAAATAATTGATTTTCAATCGGAGTTCTATCGTTAAGCCACACTACGGTTTTCTGTTAAATTAATAACAGTATCCGCTTAAAAATGCCTATCTTTTCATGTCCAAAAATACTAATCTTTATGAGCATTAGAATTAAAACTCCGGCAATTTCCCTCCTGCTTCCGGCAGTTATTGTTTTATTGGCAGTTATGGCCTTCACTATCAGTAGAATGGCGCCCCAGGAGGATTTAAAAGGCAAGTATGCTTACAAGGAATTCGAGTCTGCTAAAAAGTGCCGTACATGCCACCCCGGGATCTATGAACAATGGTCGCAGGCAATGATGTCGCAGGCATACACCCACGAATGGGATGAGATAGAATACTTTGATCTTGCCGTAAAACATGCTGAAGCAAAACCTGAATTGAAAGATGCAGTTGATGGCTGCAATGGGTGCCATTCACCTATGGCTTTCATGAATGGTACATTTCCACCGGCAAGGCCCTCGGAAAACAGTATGGCCAATGAGTCTGTGTCGTGTGAAGTCTGTCATCTGGTACAATCTGCCCAGACTGATCCGCCGTTTAATTACAGCTACCTTATAAAGCCCGGTATGACAAAATATGCAGGTCGAACACCTACAGTTGAATCTCCGGCTCATAAAATAGTAACAAGTGAATTTTACCGTACAACTGAGTTTTGCGGAAATTGCCACAACGAAAAAAATCCGTTCGGGATCTGGGTAAAAAGTACACAGCTCGAATGGAAGGAGGGACCCTATGCCAAAGAGGGAGTACGATGCCAGGATTGCCACATGCCTAAAGGTGGTCCGTTTCTGAATGCTTTGATGACGAAACCATATGATGATGCACGACTTCACCTGTTCCATGGGGCCCACGATCCGGGAAAAGTCAGGGGAACAATAGAGTTAAGAATTCATCCCGACATCAGAGAGGCTGAACCGGGTGAGTCGATGGTATTTACAGTGGCCCTTTTCAACGCGAAAACCGGGCATAAATTTCCGACTGGTTCAGTAGAAGACAGAATAGCATGGTTACAGGTTGAGGCAACAGATGCCAAAGGAAAAGTTTATCATCTTAATGTTGATAAAAAAGGATTTGAGGGAGAAGAGTATACAATTTCGGGAGATAACCTGGCTTACCAGGACATGTCTGTGCCTTTGGGGATCAGTGACTTTAAAGGGGTTCAGCGCGATGGAATTCCAACAGGAAACAGAATATTCAGGATGCCTTACTTCGATCCGGAAGGAAGAATGACTATAATGCAATGGAACACTGCAAAACTTGGTGTAGATTACCGTATCGGGCCGAGGGAATCAAAAGTCGAACAGTTCACTTTCAGGCTTCCTTTTGATGTAGCTCCCGGTGAAATGACTGTTAAGGCGGTTCTTAACTATCAGCTTCTTGTGAAGCCTGTTGCCGATCTTCTTAAAGTTCCGGCTGAGGAATCGGCAATAATGGTTGTAAATGAACATTCAACCAAAGTTAAAATATTACCCTGAAAACACTCATTGAAAGCTAAATACGAGTTTATATGAAAAGAACTTCAATCTACACTTTTGGATTACTGGTAGTAGTATTCCTGGGAATTCTTCCGGGAAGGAACTGCGATGCAATTCCTGCGTTTGCCCGCAAATATCAGATCAGCTGCCAGGTATGTCATTCACCCGCCATGCCAAGGCTGAAAGCATTTGGTGACGAATTTGCGGGAAATGGCTTCAGGCTTACCGAATATGAATCTCCAAGGTATTTCATTCCGCTGGGAGACGACCGGCTTTCATTATTAAGGGAGTTGCCGCTTGCAATCAGAATGGACGGTTTTGCATCGTATAATTTTAATAATGAAGGGACTACAGACTTCAGTGCTCCTTTTGTTCTGAAGATCCTGTCGGGAGGAGAACTATCAGACAAGCTTTCGTATTATTTTTATTTCCTTTTCAACGAAAGAGGTTCCATAGCCGGAGTGGAAGATGCATTTCTGATGTATCACGATCTGATGAATTCAGGAATAAACCTGTACCTGGGTCAGTTCCAGGCTTCTGATCCTCTGTTCAAGGGAGAACTTCGCTATACCCTGGAACCTTATAAAATTTATGGTTCAAAGCCCGGTAATTCTTCCGCAGACCTTAAATATGACCGGGGGTTTATGATTGAGAAGGATTTCAAGACCGGAACCACAATTCTTGGTGAAGTATTAAATGGTGGCGGGATTGGTGAGGCAGGAGAAAACTTTCTGTTCGATAAAGACAAGTATAAAAACTTCATGCTAAGGATAAATCAATCGATAGGAAAGAAAATAAGTGTCGGGGTTTTCGGATATACCGGGAAGGAATTACTAAGTGATCCGGGTCAGTTTTTCGGTGGAATTACAAACAAAATTCAGATGTTCGGTCCTGATCTTGTACTTAATTTTGATGAGAAACTTATGTTGAATGTGCAGTATCTGAGGAGGATGGACTCACATGTATATGCACCCGGAGGTGGTGTGACCTATGAAGATATAGTTACCCAAGGAGGATTTGCTGAAATAATTTATGCACCAAAAGGTGATATGAGTAAGTGGTACCTCACCGGACTCGTGAATTGGGTAGACTCAAACCTCGGTGCACTTGATTATACTTCGGCAACGCTTCATGCGGGTTATTTACTGAGAAGAAATGTCAGGCTTGTTACTGAATACACGCAGGTTATAGTCCCTGATTCGTATGGTAAAGTAAATGTGGGGTTTGTGTCAGCATTTTGAGACAGTCGCAGGCTAAAAATTTTTTACCACGGAGTTACACGGAGAATTCACGGATTTAAAATTCCGTGTTAATCCGTGGTATCCGTGGTGAAGAAAAAAAACAAATTAACTCCTGTTCCCCGTGGTTAATTCTTTTCTTCAGAGCTTCATAACTGCAACATTACCGATTTTCGTATCCGGTAAATCGTTGCAGTTTATGATCGAAAAATCTGTCACATTTTTTAAAATAAATGTTGGAACGCCTTCACCCAGAGTCGCCTTTACATTATTGAACCAGACTCCTTTAACATCCTCAAGAATGAAAGGAGGCCTCGGATCATTATTTTCGAGTTTAATTTCGATATCGGATAAAGAAATATTTTTTGCATGACGGATGTAAAATCCATAAGCCGGAATTTTCCCGAACTCCTGCGGATCGGGGTAAGCGGCCTCTTTTTCAGGAACAATAAGTGAAGTCTGTTCAATGGGAGCCCCACCCTTAACGAGAATAGTAATATTATCCATTTTAACATCCTCAATATCATAACCCGGAATTCCAAAGAGCAGTGATGCGTAGTCAGGATTAGCCCCGTAAGCAACTACATTACTGATATTTATTCTTCTCAGTTTACCGATCGGTGTTCCGGCCGGCCCCCTCATTCTGGAGCCCAGTCGTAAAAAGAAGGGAGCTCCCATAACATCGCGCATTGTAATATTCGAAATTGAAATATCTTCAAGAATTCCTCCATCAACAGTCTCCAGAGCCAGTCCGCGACAAAATTCGAAAGTACAGTTTGAGATTGTAATATTCCTGAATCCGCCATTAGACTCGGTACCGAATTTAATCCTTCCCGTAACTACCCCTCTGTCAGGTACTTTACCCGCATTATCCCGCTTGTATGTTCCGTTCAGAAAGGTGCCGATATCGAAACCGCTTACAGAACAGTTTGTTATAGTAACATCTTCAGTGAAACGGGCAAAACCCAGGGCGTAGGAACTTTTCAAAACTATCGCATCGTCAAATGGTGAATTTACACTGCAGTTTGAGATATGCACATGTCGGCAGCAGTCGATATCGAAACCATCGCGGTTTGTATCAAGTTTTACATTGTCGATTGTCATATTATCAACTCCTGTTGCCAGAAGGCAGAAATGGCCTCCTCTTAAAACAGTGAAATCCTTAAGAATAACATTGCGGCACAGTTTCAGTGCTATTGCCTTGTTTGCAAGTCCGGGTGTCTGCCTTCCTTCTCTTGTAAGTCCGCTTCCAATGATCCAGCCATGACCGGTGATGGCAATATTTTCGAGGTTTTCACCCCAGATGAGGCTATTATGCCAGTGACTGTGGCCAAAATCCTGATACATGTTGAATTCATTTGGTTCTGGAGCATCAAACCCACCTTTACCCTGGTTCGGGTCGGCAGCGATAAGATAAGCCCCGTTATCGAGTAACAGGGTAATGTTGCTTTTCAGACGGATGGTAAATGTGAGATATTTCCCTGCAGGAAAGTAAATTGTTCCGCCACCTGCCGATGCTGCAGCTTCAATTGTTTTATTTATTGCATCAGTATCAAAGGCAACGCTGTCGCCCTTTGCCCCGAACTGCCTGACATTATAAAAGACGGTAAGGTCTTTGATAATATCAAGAGGAGGATCCGCGGGAGGCGAGACTATTTTGGTTTCCTTCAGGAGAGTTTTGTTGGATTTCTGACCATTTCCGGGCAATACTACAGAGACCAGGAGTATTAACAGGATTGTGATTTTAAGTACTTTTTCCATTTTATTCTTTATAAAATTTGAACCAGAGATAAATCGAAGATATTATATATGAAACATTCAAAGTTATACAAACTCCGGTAAGTTGATATCGGTTAAGAAGGAGAGCAAGAAGTATAATTGTTGCGGCAAGGCCGAGGAGTGCTTTATTCCGCAGGATGTTCATATTACCTGTCCCTGAAAAATAGTGTCCATACAGATTCGAAACAGCTATGGCTATTATTCCGGGGGAAAGCAATAAAATATACTTCTTCACTTCACCGAACTCATCTCCGAAGATCAGCCTGTATATCGATTGAGGGATAATAACTGAAACAAAAATGATAAGCAGGCTTATCCAAAGACTTTGTCGGGCAAGTACGATAGTCTCCTTACGATTTTTCAGCTGATCGTCGGAATTAATAACATTTGAATAATGAATTGCCGACATACTCCTGCTGATTATCCACACAGCCTCCGAAACAGAAACAACAATTGAGAAAAGCCCGAGCTCGGCCAGACCAAGTGATTTTGCAATGAAATAATAGGCCAGCCGGTAATTAAGGAATTGAATAAAGTAATTAAACTCATTGCTGAAGCCGTAACGGATTATACTTTTAATTTCTGAGTACTTGAATTCAGGCAATTTAAATGGTCCGGTTTTTACCAGACCCATAACGCCGATTATAAGAGTTATTCCTGTTCCGATGTAGTAAGCCTGGTAGTAGATACTGATGTCTGACCTTTTAAAGATAAAATATAAAACAAATAGAGAAAGAAGAACAAGGAGCTGGCTAAGTATCGTAAGTATATTGTAGTTTGTAATATTCTTATTTCCAAGCCAGTATATAGATACAGCGGTATTAAGGGCCATTAGAAGGGAAATGAGGAAAAGCGGCATGAAATACATGAATCCGAATAATACTGAAAAAAGGATTGCTCCTGAAAGAGACATCAGGAGAGCACCCCCTAGTGCAAGGTAAAGAAGCGAATCGCGTTTAACCCTGGGTGCATGATAGGCAACGGTGCTGCCACAAAAAACAGAGCTGAATATTGTTATGATCGACACATTGGCAAGTACCAGGGCAATGACTCCCCGGCCCTCACTTCCCCAGGTATTTGTGGAGAAAACTACCAGTGCAAAATTGGTAAGGAGGATTATAAATTTGGAACCTATTGTAACTGTTGTACTCCTTGAAAGCATATTGCTATAAAGATAGAAACTTTATAAACTCAGATTCTGTTTTTTGCCATGAGTATTTTGTATCAGCGAGCTGTCTGGCATTCCGGCTGTCTCGTCCTTGAGTATACCTGACCAAACATAGTAAGGTTTCTACTTTAGCCGCCAGGCCGGTAGAGTGGCAGTCCCGGGCTCCTGAGTGCTGCAGGGGACTATGGTTTGTCTTTATTGGAGTACTTAAAACCTTTTACCTTCACGGGTTTATAAGGTTCATGCTTCTCGATCATTTCATCCAGATAACTAAAGACAAGCTCTATGTTCTTGTCCTGGTTTACAAGTTTTTTCTTTATCTCTTCTATTTCAAGTCGCACACTTAAATTATCCATCAGGATCTCCCGGACCTTGGTAAATACACGCATGATCTGGATATTTACTGTTATAGCTCGTTCACTGTGTAATATTCCTGATAACATAGCTAAACCTTGCTCAGTAAATGCATATGGTGGTTTACGTCTACCTCCCCAACTTGATGTTCCAATTTGGAAGAACAAGTTATCGAACTCTTCTTTTGTAAGCTGGAACATAAAGTCATCTGGAAAGCGGGCTATGTTTCGGCTAACTGCCTTATTCAGATTACCGGTAGTGACTCCGTAAAGCTCTGCCAGATCTTCATCCAGCATAACTTTTTTATCTCTTACCAAGTAGATCTTATTGGTTATTATCTCGTCCGGTATTGCAAGCTTGCTGCTCCCTTTTGCCATGTATTAAGTGTTTGACGGTTGTAAATTTACCTATTTAAACTTGATGTCGCAATTTGCGATATCAAGTTTGTATGTTCCTGGTTTTGTCCATTACATTCCACGTTCCGATTTGGGGATCATACATCCTTGCCCCTTAATCAAACCAATTCAAAGAACTTCCTGCAAATACATCATCCTGCAACTCTTTACCATTTTAAAGATATTTATTTTTAGAATAACCAGTAGAAGCGTTCCCATTCATCTGCGACATCACTAGCCCAAATGGATAGTAACTTATGGTTTGAACAATATCCACAGGTCCTGTTCCTTCATTTGTACTCTTGGATAGCATTTGATTATAAAGATAGAAACTTTATAAGCTCTGGTTCTGTTTTTTGCCAGTTGTATTTTGTTTCAGCAAGCTGCCGGGCATTCCGGCAATTCCTGAGATAAGACTTTTCGTTATCCAAATAATCACTTATTATCCTTGCAATCTTCTTAAAATCATCGGGTTTTACAAGAAAACCGAATTGCTCTGTTTCCACTTCCTTCCTTATTGCTTTGAGATCTGAGAAAATCACAGGTTTTCCAAAGGCAGCATAATAAAACAGTTTTATAGGGAGGCAATGCTGGTTTTCAATATCATCCTCCCTCAGATCAAGAAAGATATCTGTATCTTTTATAGTTTCAAGGAAGTTTCTAAAACTCAGTCTCTCAAACCTTATTATTGATATGCGAGGGTTAGCCGGATTGAAAAGCTGTTCACATTCTGACCTGTCCTGTTCACTCTCATACCATCCGATAATTTTTATTTCAATTGAAAGATCCCGTTTCAGTTCAATAAGTGTATTGATAACACTTATAAAGTTTCCATATCCTTTTTCCAGACTTATTTTTCCGGAATAGGAGAGCCGGAGTCTGTTTTTTTGTAGTGATGGTTCATTGAAAGGAATATACTCAAGGTTTGGATAATAAGGGATAAAAACAAAAGGTTTCCGGGGGAAGATAAATCTGTAGGGTTTGCTCTTGTACCATTCACCAAAGATGAATGAATCTGCAGACCCGGCAGCCCAGAAGTTGAAGAACATCAGTTTAATAAATACAAACCATCGGATAAGTAAGTTATAAGGGGTCAGGTTTTTTTTTGATGGATACCACTCGGTAATGTCATAGATTATCCTGATTTTATCCCGAGTTTTTTTTGAGTATTGATTTGCAGCCAGGAGCGGGAGTGGCTCGGAGCAGATTATTACAGATGGTTTAAAATCTGCAAGGTGCTCTGTGAATTTTCTGATCTTGTCTTTTTTGGTAAGGTTATTGCCATCAAAGCAGGTAATATTTACACCGTCAACAATATCGTTTAGTTCCTGCCTGCTGCTTGTTATAGAAACATTGTTATTATTCGCCGATAAAGATTTAGCCATATGATAGAAGATTCTGTCATCAAATGGTTCATGTCCCGATGTGAGAAATGTGATGTTCATTTCAATAAAATATTACGGTGCGATGCACCTGCTGATATGGTTGTTGGCATTCCTTTGTTACAAATATTTCGGTGCTCTGCACCTGCTAATATGGTTGTTGGCATTCCTTTGCTACAAATATTTCGGTGCTCTGCACCTTTTGCTATCGTTGTTGACATTCTTATGTTACAAATATTACGGTGCGCTGCACCTTTTGCTATCGTTGTTGACATTCTTATGTTACAAATATTTCGGTGCTCTGCACCTGACTAAAAACCAGGCATTTATAAATTCATTTGTTCAGTCCTTTTTTTAGCGGCAGAGTCGCGAAATATTTGTAGCAAGGGATCCGGATAAATATGATTAAGGTGCAGAGCACCGAAATATTTAATTTTAATTGTTTTATTACCTGGCTATCAGCTTATCAAGAATTTTCTTATCGACCTCGATTATTGTGCCATGCCTCATGCCATCGGGGAAAGTGACTTTTTCAGAAATATCTTCCCAATTTATCAGGTCTTTTGAACAGACTGCCCCCATCTTCTTCTCTGTATATTTATCGAAATAAACATACCAGGTGTCTTTTATCTTCAATGAAGTTGGTCCTTCTGCCCAGTACTTGCCTGTTATGGGCGCCGATGGTTCGGAATAAGGGCCATATAATAAAGTAGATGTAGTAACTCTTAAGTTTTTCTGAGCCGGTGTCCGGGTTTCATCCTTAACAAACATTACAAAATTCTTCCCGGTATTTATTATAGTTGCATCGATAACATTGAATCCTTTATCGTAAAAGAGTTTAGTATCGGAAAATGTAATGAAATCTTTTGTAGTTATGGAATAGATCCTGTGATTATAATTTGAATCTCCACCCTTTTCGGTATCAGGGAATCTGCCCGGTATTGTTGTGGCCCAGAAGATGAGAAATTGATTTTCTTTTTTGTCGTAAACGATTTCAGGTGCCCAGCAGTTTCTGGCAGTTGGTTCTTTGTCCATAACCATTATATATTTCTGTTCCGACCAGTTAATCAGGTCTTTAGATGAGGCGTAACCGATCCCGCGTTCTGTCCAGCCTGCAGTCCATACCATATGAAAAGTGCCATCATCTGTCTGAATGAGGCAGGGATCGCGCATCAGTTTTGAAATGCCCACTGCAGGAGTGAGGAATGATTTGTCATTATTCAAAGAAGTAAATTTCAATCCATCCAGACTGTAAGCCAGGTGGAGGCCGTCTTCTCCGTTTCCTTTAAAATAAGTAAAGAGATAAGCCTTTTCTTTTGGGGCACTGAAAGTTACAAGTGACGTGAGTAGCAGGAAGAGGGGGAGTAGTCTTTTCATAATAATTATAAATGGAATTCAAAGATACCGGTTCTCAACGTAAGCTCAGCGAACTCTGCGTTTAAAAAAGATCTTTTAGCTTACCTCAAACTTCATTATTGTCTTCTGCACCCTTGCTCTTGTCTCCTCAGGGGTGGGATTAAGTTCCTCAGTAGTAAATGTCCCTTTTTCAAGATCAATTCTTTCGAAAACCATAAGGTAGAGATCGAAGATGATCTCCAGACTTAACTGGTACCTGGGTTCGAGCAGAGGTCTTATCTCTTTTATGATATCATAGGTTTTGATCCTGTATTCATCTGCCTGTTCATAATAATAACTCATGAGGTTCCTGAAGTGCCTGTCGACAGGTTTGCCATGAGCGAATTCCATCATTTTACTTCTTGACAATCCATATTTAGTTATCAGATCGTCGGCGAAATAGCTTAGATTATTGAGCTGGTCTTTCTGGAAATCGCGGATAATGTGCACAAGATAACTGAATACTGCGCAGGGCGTTGCTGCCCACCTGACATCAAATAAAGGATTTTCGTATTGTCCGTTAATCTTCTGAAGTCCGTTCAGATGAACGAATATTGAAGCGGGAGCGACAGATGCACCGTTCGAATACTCCAGAAAAGATTCAATTGTCGGAAACCCATCGTTATTGATATCATAGATCATTGACTTTGCAAATGCTTCCATTGGCCATAACGGGATAAGGAATTTCTCAAATGTCTCAACCAGTTCGTCCTGAAGCGGATTACACTCTTTGGAGACAATGATCATTTTTAACCAGTCATCGACATTTGCCACAAGTTCCTTTCTTTCCCCAGGTTCAATAAATTTATTTTTTGCCTTGTGATTATCTATCATATCGTCGATTGCACGCATGAACTTGTAACAGGTTTTGGCGGCGCAAAACCTGTCATTTTCCCAGAAATTGGCTGCTATTAGAATGTTAGGATGATCTTTGATCTTGTGAAAATCAATTGTGTTAAATATTTCAAGAAACTTATGCGTGTGTGAGTTCATTTATGTTCTTCATTTATTTCAAAGTTATTAATTGTTCAGGATTCTTTCTGATGTCAGTTTTGCGGAAAGCAGAATATTGGGAATTCCATTTCCGGGATGGGTACTTCCGCCAACAAAATATAGGTTCCTGTATTTACTATGCTGGTTATGCGGACGGAAATAACCCATCTGCATGATATTATGCCCCACGCTTCCGAAGACAGAGCCTCGGGTAATATTGCAAGCTGATTCCCAGCTTTCGGGAGTATAACAGATCTCAAATTTTATATGTTCCTCAATATCCTCAAGGCCAAGCTGTTTAATCCGTTTAATTAATGCAGTTCTGGTACTCTTTTTAAGTTCTTCCCAATCCTGTTTTTTCATTTTATCAACATGCCCTGCCCCTACAATAAAAGAGAGGGTATCCTGATTCGAAGGTGCAGCTGATAAGTCAGTCCGGGTTGGCGCATGAACATAGAAACTGGGAGTATCACTTACGGATTTATCAATAAAGATCTTGTCAAGTCCTTCGCGGAAACCATCTGAAAGAAAGACACTATGGTGGCCAAGTTGCGGATAGACTTTATCCACTGCCCAGTGATAGCATATTGCTGAGCAGGAATATTTCAGATTATCGAGCTTTACGGATTTCCTTCTGTCAGGCAATAATTTGCGGTAGACATATGGCAGGTCGGCATTTGCAACAATTATGTCAGCTTTTATCTCAGTATTGTCTTCAAGGACAATGCTTTCCGCGCTATTACCGGTTGTCCTGATCTCCTTTACAGCTTTATTGAAATTGAATTTTACACCTAATGACTCCCCTTTTGCCATTAGTTTTTCCACGATGCTGAACATTCCTCCTTTCGGGAAGTACGAACCTTCAGTAAGTTCTGCTGCCGGAACCATCGATAAGAGAGCAGGTGAATTATACGGACTCTGACCAACATATATATTCTGAAAAGTGTAAGCCATCAGAAGGTGCTTATTTCTGAAGAATTTCTTTGCGTATGCCCAGTTCGAAATGTAGGTTTTCAGTTTTATAAGCATTCCGACATTTCTTAAATTGGCGAACTGGAAGATATTATCAAAGTTTCGTCCGATAAGCTTATTCATCCCGATCTGAAAAATCTCATATCCGGCGGCTACATATTTCTGTGACATGGCAAAGCTTCCCGGTTCTATCTTTTCGTGCTGCTCCTTCATTTTCTCAGCATCAGGCGAAAATGTTATCACCTCATTGTTGTCAAAATAGATTTTATAAAGATCTTCGAGCGGAGTAATATCGTTATTTTCAAAAAGAGGAATTCCAAGAGAATCAAATACCTCGCGGTAAATTCCAGGCATCATTAACATTGTAGCTCCGAGATCGAACCGGTGGCCGTCTCTTATCAGCTGACCACAGCGTCCTCCGGGGGAGGAGTTCTTTTCGTATACTTCGACATTATATCCATTTTTTGCCAGATAAACGGCAGTTGTTATTCCACCTATTCCGGCGCCGATTACAATTGCTGATTTCTTATCTATCATACTTCTTCTGGTTACTTAATTGCTAAAATTTGAAGTAAAGACTTTGAATAAATAAATTTGTCCCGTTTATGAAGACGCAAATTAATATTTTCCTCTTTCTTTTTTTTATTGAAGAAGAAAAAAATGTTAACCACGGAGTTTCACGGAGTACTCACTAAGGAACACGGAGTGAATCCAAATTTAATTGTTTCCTGACAGTGCAACTCCGTGAAAACTCCGTGCAACTCCGTGGTTAATTCCTTTAGGTATCAGTAAGTTATTGTAAGCAGAATCTTTTTATTCTCCTTTAACTCAAATAACCATTTTTCGAAAGGAGGAGGACCGAATTTCCCGGTTATATTATTTGAAAATCCATAACCTTCCGTTGGCTTCCCTACAAGATTGGTTTCCATTGTACCATTCAGATTTTCATCATGATAATAACGGATTGCATATTTCCCCGGCTTAAGATCTTTTATTGAAAATGAAGATGTTTTATCTATAATCTGACTCATTTCCTGGGTAATTACTTTTTTATTTTCATCGAAGAGCTGAAGCATAATATTACCGGTGTTATTTCTAAGACCTTTTATTTCAATACTTAAGGTGAGTTGCGCTAAAGCACTGACAGACATAATAATAATGGTGGCTGCAAGACTGATTATGTTTTTCATTTTCTTACAAATATTAATTTTCGGACATGCCATGGCATGTCCCTACATAATCCAAAACAATTCTGCCAAATTTCATTTTATATATGTAGTTTTAAAGACATAATTTCCTGACCCGATTTCACAAATTGTTTTCCCATCTTTTACTGTTAATAATTTAACAGACCCGGCTTCCTTAAGTGGTGTGTTACTTTCAGTTATTTTTTCGGGATCATGCTGCGGAATGGTAACGAGCGCAGTGCAATTAACCGGAATTGTTACGCTCATTATGAGGAAATTGCCTTCAATTTTCCATGAGCTGACAATTTCCCCCAGGTTAGTATTCATTTTTGCTTCGGCCCGGGTAAGGTCACCCACAATTTCGGGTGATATCAGAATTCTGGAATATCCTGCTGCATTTTCAGGCTGCCTGATACCACCGATACCACTATAAAACCATTCCATCAGGTGACCAAGCATCATATGGTTGTTCGAAACATATTTTAAAGCTGCCCACGATTCTGTGAGGGCAGTTGCACCTTTTGAGAGCTGGAACCCATAACCGGGGACATCCGTTTTTGAATTCATCTCGTATATGAGCTGCGATTGCCCTTCCTGTTCCAAAGTTCTCAAAAGATACCTGTATCCGATATCTCCGGCCGTGAGAGCTTTACTATTTTGGTGGATTGATCTTACCAGGTTATCAACGACTCCGGACTTTAGACTATCGTCAACCATGCCAAAAAAAAGCGGCATTGAGTAAGCTGTCTGACTTCCAGTGGAATACACCTTTGTCTCCGGATCAAAGAATTTTTTATTGAATTCTATTCTGATTTCCTCAGCAAGTGATTTATAGAATTCCGCATCACCTTTTTCACCAATAAGAGAAGCCATTTCCCCGAGAAGTTTAGCATCATAAAAATATATAGATGTGGCAGTTACAGCTTTTGGAGTAAGCTGGGCTTCACCCGGGAATTTTGGTCCCAGATCGTACCAGTCACCCAGACCATGTGAAAGAATATTCTTATCCGACAGGTTATGCAGATAATTAACATATTTCTTCATCATCGGATAAGCCTTCTTCACTGCATTTATGTCGCCATACCACTGGTACATATCCCATGGAAGTATTACGCAGGCACTTCCCCATTCAGGCGAATCTCTGAAGCCATCAGAAAAGGGTACATACTCCGGCGCAATATCGGGAACGAGTCCGTTTTCGAGCTGAGCTTCAATCATATCGTCGATGACTTTATTGTAGAGATTCTGAATATCGTAAATGAACTTGATTGAGTTGCCCATCAGATGAGTCTGTTCGAGCCAACCCAGTTTCTCACGGTGAGGACAATCGGTGGCAACACTGGCCAGATTACTTTTTATCGACCAGTTAATAAGATCATTTATTGAATTGAAGAGTTCATTCGAACAATTGAAACTACCGGTTTCCGGGGAAGAATTCCTTGTATGAAGAAATTCGATTTTCTGAATTACCGGAAGTTTTTCGGGATTAGGTTCTCCCGGTGGCACCGCTCCATTAGCCTGAACATAGCGGAATCCATAGTAAGTGAATTTTGGTGACCAGGTCTCTTCCCCTTCACCTTTAAGTGTATAAGTGAAATAGTAGGGAGCGCCTGTTGCCTGCTGGGTTACAAGTGAGTCTTCACCCAGTAGCTCCCCGGGGGTAAATCTGATAACCTGACCTCTTCTACCTTTTACTTTTATTTTGATTATACCTGATGCATTCTGTTCAAAATCATAGACATAGCTGGTATCATTCCGGAGGGAAATCTTTTTATATTGTAAAATTTCCGCTACCTTAACCGGGTAATCAGTTTCGGGCTTTAAGTCACCATCAGGTTCTCTTACGAGCAATGCTGATTTCCATTCACTCTCATTGAACCCGGGTTTGGCCCACCCTTTCTGTTCAAGAGTTGCATTATAATCTTCTCCTCCGTAAATGCTCGAAAATGTAACAGGTGAAGGTGTTGTCTTCCAGTTTTCATTGCTTATAATTGTGTCTGCAGTTCCATCACTGTATTGCACTACAAGCTTCAGTATCATTTTAGGAGAGCCGTATGCAATTACGACCTTTCTGTAACGCTCCCTGTTTATATTATAGAATCCGTTACCAACTATGGTGCCGATGCAGTTCGGGCCCCTTTTAATATTTTCTGTTACTTCGAAAGTGTTATATAGTACTGTTTTCCTGTAATCTGTCCAGCCGGGTGATAAAAATCTGTCACCAATTTTACTGCCATTCAGAGATACTTCATATTGTCCCAGACCCGTAACAAAAAGATAGGCTGCTGTTATTTTCTTTGTAACATTAAATTCTTTCCTGAAGTACGGCACAACCATTCTTTTCTTAGCGACTTCCCCAAGGTTATTCCCATTGCCATGGACCCCCGGAACAAGAAGAAGCGAGTCTGCTATTTCTTCGAAACCGATCCATTTCGCTCCACTCCAGTCTTTCCTGTCAAACAACCCGGTAATGAAATTTACTGTGGTGCTCCATCCGGAAGGATCGCCTGAAGGATCCCAGACCTGCACTCTCCAGAAATACTTTTTCCCGCTAGTAAGCGGCTTTCCCGAATATGTAATTCCTGTTGTCCTGTCCGATATTATTTTACCGGAATCCCAGATATCGCCAATATATTTATCGGTTACCGATTGATCTGATCCAACAATTATCTGATAATCAGTCTGTTTTTGAGCACGTTTATCCGATTTGAGGATCCACGAGAATTCCGGATAATTTCCGGTTCCGGCAGGGTTTGACAGATTGTTGCATTTCAGGCCCGAGACTGATAGAATCGGCACTGTTTTTTCACTGCAGGAGACGAGAAGTAAAATTGTTACAATAGTTATTGAAAGGTGTGTTCTCATATTAAAGTTGATTTTGACATCGTCGCAGTATGATTTGCTCAGGTTCTTCGTTTACCCCGGCCCCAAGGGGAGCGAAGAACCGGGTCCAGTTCTGCTTTGCTCCGGTTCTTCCTTAGAACCTGACCATTAATTGCGGAATATATTAGTTAAGTCTCTTCAATTCTTCTCCGATAAGGTATTCCATGCCTTTTTGAGTTACCGGTATTTCTATAACCTTTCCTGAATAACTTAATTTGAGAGGGTTGCCGAGTCTGGAGGTGATTTTTGCCTGTTTCAATTTTCCGTTTTCCCAGTCAATATCAACTTCAAATCCTCCTCTTGCCATTATTCCGTGAATGTATCCCTTTTTCCAGTCTGAAGGAAGGGCAGGAAGCAGTTCAACCTCACCTGCATGACTCTGAAGGAGCATTTCTGTTATTCCTGCGGTTCCGCCAAAATTTCCATCGATCTGAAATGGTGGATGATTGTCGAAGAGGTTATTTAAGGTTGATTTTCTGAGTAGTGCGAGAACATTTTCATACGCTTTATCACCGTCTTTCAAACGTGCAAAAAAGTTAATGATCCAGGCACGGCTCCAGCCTGTATGCCCTCCTCCGTTTGCAAGTCTGTAATCGATTGTATTCCTGGCAGCTTTAAGGAATTCAGGATTTTTCTGTTGCGTTATCTGATTTCCCGGGTGAAGGCCGTATAAATGTGAAATATGTCTGTGGCCCGGTTCCGGTTCCTCAAACTCCTCTGTCCATTCCATCAGTCGGCCATCTTTCCCTATCTGAATTGGAGCGAGTTTTTCCAGCGTCTTTTCCATCTTTTTAATGAGCGGCTTGTCAACTGAAAGAATAGTCGCTGCCTGAATTGTGTTCTGCAGAAGGTCGCGGATTATCATATGGTCCATCGTTGGTCCCATAACCATGCTTGCATTACCAGTCTCCCCCGGAATTTTAAATCTGTTTTCCGGCGAAATTGACGGACCCGAAACGAGATATCCTGTTTTAGGGTTCACCACAAGCCAGTCCATGCAAAACTCAGAAGCCTCCTTCATTATCGGATATGATTTTGTTCGGAGATATTCTTTGTCGCCTCCAAAAAGATAATGATCCCAGATGTTCTGGCAGCTCCATGCAATTCCCATAGGCCACATTCCGTAATTGATAGCTCCTGTAGGTTCCGTGAAATGCCAGGGATCTGTAGTGTAGTGAGCCACAATACCTTTCATCCCATAGACCTCCTTTGCCGTTCTCCGCGCATTTGGGCGCAGGGCGTCAATAAAATCTATGAATGGCTCCTGGAGTTCTCCCAGATTAGTCATCTCCGAGAGCCAGTAATTCATCTGAATATTGATATTAATGTGATAATCAGCACTCCATGGAGGACGAAGACCATCGGCCCAGATCCCCTGCAGGTTGGCTGGTAATCCACCCGGACGTGAACTGCTTATTAAAAGATACCTTCCAAACTGATAATAGAGTTCGATGAGATCGGTATCGACATAACCGTTTTGCATTGCGGCAATACGTGCATCAGTGGTAAAGTAGTTGCCATCGCCGGAACCCAGATCGAGAGATACACGGTTGAAGAGTGACTGATAATCAGCTATATGATTTTTTTTAAGTTCTGAATATGGTTTGTCAGAAACCCCTGCCATCTGAGACGAAACAGTTGCCAAAGGATCCGCGCCAAAGTAATCCGTTGCACCGGTCATGTAAATTGTAACTGAGTTCGCCTTTTCAACTCTTATGCTGTCTCCCCCTGAACTGGTGGCCCCTCCTTCAGATACTACCCTGACTCTTCCCTCCATTTTTACACCTAATCCGTTGCCAACATGTTCGCTTATGCTAATCTCCGTTCCTATAGCTGTAATAAAAGGTTTTGCACCCTGCCTGCTTACTCTCGCAGTAAATGTAAGTGATCCGGGCTTGTCAGCTGTTAATCTTATAACAATAGCCTGATCGGGTGCACTGGAGAAAATTTCTCTGACGTAATTTACCTGATTCGCTGTATACGAAACCCTCGCAATTGCATCCTCAATATCGAGTTCACGTCGGTAGTTTGAGAGCCCCCTTTGTGGACCGAATTTCAGCCAGAGATCACCAAGCGCCTGGTATGATGCAGCAGGATTACGTGGTTTTTGACCCAGAATCCCCTTCTGAGCCAGTGCTTCGGCTTCCTTATATTTTCCTTCGAATAACAACTGACGAACCTTTGGAAGATTTTTCAAGGCATCGGGATTGGCATCCCAGCGTTCTTCACCGGTCCAGACAGATTCTTCATTTATCTCAAGACGTTCATTTTCAACATTTCCAAAGACCATGGCACCAAGCCTTCCGTTTCCAACAGGCAGGGCATCGTTCCAGGTTTCTGCCGGCTTGTTGAACCAAATTTTCATTCCGGAAGGTTTCTGACAATCGGCTTCCTGGCTTAGAAATATCATTCCGGTTGCTAATGCAGTAAAGAGGAGTTTATTCAATTTCATATCAACAGGTTTATAAAGTAAAAATAGTTTTTAATTGTTTATTTGGTTTCCGCTTTGCAGGATTTCTGAATGATCATAAAAATTATTATAACTTGTGATTATAATTTTGTCAGGGAGAACCAGTATGAAAAAAGTTTCAGTATTTAAATTTTATCTCATTGTTGTTCTTCTTTTTGCAGGATTATCCAGTGGCCTTGGTCAGTTCAGACAAACTGAACACAGGTTGCCTACCGCTGAAGAAATTCCGGTGAGTTCCCCGGGGTGTTATGGTGAGGCAGGAAAAACATATGTGCTGGTGAATGATCTTAAAAGTGTAAAAAGTACACTATTTCTCGGGAAGGATGTTACTCTTGATCTGAACGGATACTCATTAACCTATGCTGACGGGAATTACGGGCATTTAGCAAACTATAGTTTTGAGAATGGTCTTGAAGGTTGGGATCTCTCGCTGGCACCCAATACTAAAACAGAAGATACAAAAGTACAGGTTATTGTGGGTGAGAAGGTCCTCCGGCTTAAGGCAGGGGAGGAAATAACTTCAGGCTATTTGACTCTGCCGGTAGCAGACAGATCATACTTTGCCATGTGCGGTGTTTCTGCGCCTGAAATGAAGGTTAGCATATTTGTTGAGGATAGCCTGGGAAATATTATCAAATGTGTGACAAAGTATGGAAAAGTAGGGGTAATATCCTGCCCGGCAGAGAATCTGTCTCCCCGGCTCGGAGGAGGAATTTTGTATGCACATTTTACCGGTCTTCCGGCTGGCATGTACCGGGTCCGGATCAAAGCCATAACGGATTGTTTTATAGATTACGTGGACATTCGTCCGGCTATGGATGTGGGTATTGGGATAGCCGGAGAGATCAGGCCATGGGTTAGTTATGTCCATTTGTACAATGACATGAATGGAGCATTTTTCGATTATGCAGGGAATGATCTTCATACCGAACTCATAAAGGATATCCCTGTTTTGGCAGGAAAAGGGACTGTTACCATAAAAAACGGAACAATCAGGAATGCTACTGAAGGAATTCTATCATGGGGCATACAATCAACAGCCAAAGACGTAGTTATCATACTTGAGAATGTTAAGATTACCACCTCCGGAATCAATACCAATGCAGTTGACGTTCCGCAGGCTGTTATAACAAATTGTACGTTTGATGTGAATAATCCATTTATTATTAACCGTCATGGGTCCTCCGGCTATGGTGTTGATCTCTGGGGAAAAGGGCCATCTGAAGTTTCGTTTTCAGAGTTTTATGGAGGTCAGGGATGTCTTGTTTTTAAGGGTGACTTTTCGAAAGTGCATCATAATTTCTTTGCCAACCGCCAGAGTGTTACAAATCACTACAGCATAATGGCTATGGGCGACAGCTCCCAGATATTCAGCAACATAATTACGCCGGAGACAGGCTCTGGAATTGAGATTTATGTTCATCGTGGAATGGAGATCTTCGATAACACAATTACAATTCAGGCATCACCACCCACCTGTGAGTATGGCCATGAGGATTATAGTACAACAGCTCTGAGAATAGCCGATTATAATCAGGTTGCAGGATCACCAAACTGCGCATTCGGGAACAGGTTTTATAATAACAGAATTTTTGTGACAGGGAAGGATTACCCAGACTATCCGGATTATATCCCGATGGCATGGGCAGTTTTTTATAGTGCCAGTGGTGGTGAAAACTATATTTTCGGGAATGATGTTTATGTGACCGATAAGACACCCTCATTAAAAAATGAGACGGCAGCATTCTATATAGGAGGAGGATCTGATGGGGGATCCTTTAAAAATAACAGGATTACAACAAACGTGCCTGCATTCTGGATAGCTTCACGATATGGGAGTGCACAAAATGCAACTATTTCAGGTAATAAAATATTAAAATCAGGAAGTGGCACAGAGAACTTTAGTCCGTTCAGAATGGGCTGGTACCGGAATATTGCCAGGAATATTGAATTAAGATCAAATATTATTGAAGGTACTGATTTTGTAATCGACAAAACGGAGCAGGAACACACTTATTCTGTATACTGGACTCTAACAATTAAAGTGACAGACAAAAAAGGAAGTCCTTCAGAGGGTGCTGATGTGAAAGTAACTGATTCAAAAGGAATTGAAGTCATTAGCACTAAAACTAATAAGTACGGAATAATTGAAAAGGAACTGATTGATTATGTTGTGGATGGCAAGATAATGACAACCTACTCGCCCTATATCGTTATTTCAGGTAATAAGAAATATGTTGTCAAGCTTGATAAAAATCAGGAACTACTGATAACAAAATGAGAGTGTTGCAAAAGATAATTATTTCTCTGCAACACTCTTCGTTTGAACAGTTTTATCGCCGGGCAATTATTTTTTAAGCAGGTCGCGGATCTCTGTAAGAAGGATTTCTTCTTTGGTGGGAGCAGGCGGGGCTGGAGGTGCAGCAGGTTTTGCTTCCTCCTTTCTCTTGGCTGCATTCATCGCTTTTATAATCATGAAGACGACAAAAGCAACAATTAAGAAATCAAATACAATCTGAAGAAAATTGCCATAATTGAGCGTTACCGCAGGATTTTCTCCCACCGCTGCTTTCATAACAAGTTTAAGATCAGTAAAGTTAACCCCCCCGATCAGCAGTCCAAGCGGAGGCATTATTATATCGCTGACCATGGAAGCGATGATTTTACCAAATGCGGCACCGATTATAATACCCACAGACATGTCGACCACATTGCCTTTCATTGCGAAGGCTTTAAATTCATCAAGTAATTTCATACGATTAGGTTTATTAATTATCGGTTTAAAATTATATGTTAAATTCGATTATCTGTAGATACACGA
>JANNKF010000180.1:0-11825 GCA_031396165.1 Bacteroidales bacterium
CGTGAAATGGTAGTATTTGCACCCCATGATGTTATAAAAGACCCTCCCTTCACAAAACTGGATTTTCTGTTATGCCGAAATTTATTGATCTACATGGAGTCAGAGTTGCAAAAGAAATTGATGAATTTATTTTATTACAGTCTCACTGCGGGTGGTCATATGATACTGGGTACTGCTGAAACTGTAAATCAACAAGACAGACTATTTACTTCTATTGACGCAAAATTAAAAATCTACAGACGATCCGGATCTCCGATTGAGATTGATAAGATGGACTTCCCAAGCCCTTACTCACATTCGATCAAACGCTCACATGAAGAAGTTACTTCAACAAAAGCACCTCGTAATATTCAGTCATTTGCAGACCAGTTGGTGCTGCAACGGTTTGCTCCTGCAAGCGTCATGATAAATTATGACGGCGACATCCTTTACATAACCGGAAGGACGGGTAAATACCTGGAACCTGCTGCGGGAAAAGCTAACTGGAACATCTATGCAATGGCTCGTGAAGGTTTGGGGAACGAATTATTAAGTGCTATACGCCGGGCAAAGCAAAATTATGAACCGATTCATTTAAGAAATATAAAAGTAGAAAATAATGCAGATATTCGTTTTGTCGATGTAACGGTTCAAGCCATTGATAAGCCGGATCAATTCAAAGACTCTATTATGATAGTTTTTGCTGATGTGAATACATCTCCAATGCCTGAAAAACTAAAATCAAAAGCCGGGCAAAAGAAGCTATCTAATCATGAACAGGAACTTGAAGTTGAATTAAATCGCACTCTTGAAGATTTACATAGCACGCGTGAAGAGATGCAGACCTCTCAGGAAGAGTTAAAATCCACAAACGAGGAGCTTCAATCAACTAATGAAGAACTGCAATCAACCAATGAAGAACTCACAACATCGAAGGAGGAGATGCAAAGTCTGAATGAAGAACTGCAAACTGTAAATATGGAATTGCAGACCAAGGTTACTGAATTTATGGAGGCTAATAACGACATGAAAAACCTACTTAACAGTACCGACATCGCAACGTTGTTCCTTGACAAAGAGTTTAACATCCGAAGGTTTACCGTCCAGTTAACCAAACTGATTAAACTCAGACATATAGATGTTGGCAGGCCCTTTACAGATATGGTTTCTGATTTACAATATCCCGAGATAGTCGAAAATGCCAAAGAAGTATTGCGAACTCTTATTTATAACGAAAAAGATATATCAACACTCGATAAAAGATGGTTTAGAGTTCGAATAATGCCGTACAGAACATTGGATGAGAGAATTGAAGGATTAGTTATAACATTTATTGATATTACAACAGCGAAAAAATTGGAGTCTGAGCTTAAGGAGACAATAAAGATTCTTCAGGAGCATAATTTATATACACCATGAAGAAGCAGGTAAAAAAATTAAGTGCAGCTGAGATACTACGTCAGCGGGCAGAAGATATATTATTAAGGAAGCTATCGAAAACAGGATCGTTTCCGACTGAATCCGATGTTTTGAAGCTCAATCAGGAAATCTCTGTGCACCAAATAGAACTTGAAATTCAGAATAAAGAACTAAGTGATGCAAAAGAAAATCTGGAAAACGCATTAGAAAAATATACTGATCTCTATGATTTTGCTCCATCAGGATATATGAATCTGACAAGTGAAGGTCAGATAACCAGATTGAATCTCTCTGCATCAAATATGCTTGGTAAAGAGCGAAGTCGTTTAATTAAAAACAGCCTAAGGGCTTTTGTAACTGATGATACAAAAAAAATCTATGGTAACTTTCTCAGGGAAATCTTTACCACACAAATCAGGCACACATGTGAGGTGACATTGATTAATAGCAGCAAATTAACGATATACGTATATCTGATTGGTCAGCTTAATAAAGATGGCACACATTGTGATTTAAGTATTATCGATATCTCGGAGCGCAAACTGGCAGAGGGGAAATTAAATATTGCTAACAAAGAACTTAGGCAATCTCTTCAACTCAATGCTGACAAAGACCTGTTTATTTCAATTCTCGCACATGATCTAAGAAATCCCTTCAGCGTTCTGCTTGGTCAAATAGAATTATTATCAGAAAATGTTAATCAACGTTCTGTTGACGAAGTTAATAAACATCTGGGTGTCCTTAAGCAATCTGCACTTAACACATTTCATTTGCTGGAAGACTTATTGAAATGGTCGAGAGTAAGAATGGGGAAATTTCCTTTCGTACCCCAAACAGTAAGTTTTACAAATATTTGTAGTGATATTGTAAGCTCTCTTTCACCAATTGCTGAGGCAAAAAAAATTACAATTAAATATTCTGTATCTGAAGAGATAAATGTTCTTGCCGATGATGATATGTTAAAAGCTGTTTTCAGAAATCTTGTTTCAAATGCAATAAAATTTACTAACCGCAATGGAATAATCACGATCTCTGCTGTTGCCACAACTTCAAACATATTATTTTCAGTTTCCGATAATGGAATAGGAATAGAGTCGCATAGCTTAAAACAATTGTTTGATATTTCAAAATTTCAATCAACGAAAGGAACCTCAAATGAGGAGGGAACTGGTTTAGGATTATTGCTTTGTAAAGATTTTATTGAAAAACACGGAGGGAAGATCTGGGCAGAGAGTGAGTATGGAAAAGGCTCAGTGTTTTATTTTAATATCCCGGTTAAATCAAATGTGGAAGGAAGAATTATTGTCAGGGATTCAAAAAATGAAGATCATGATTATAATCTTAAAATATTAATCGCTGATGATGATCCGGGATTAAGAATGATTTTGGGAGCAATGGTTGAAAGTTACAGTAAAGAAATTCTCTATGCGGAAACCGGAGTTGAAGCTGTTAAGATCTGTACTGATAATCCAGACATAGATCTGATACTAATTGATCTCAACATGCCCAAAATGAATGGATTTGAAGCGATTAAATTAATACGGATGACAAATCAAAAAGTTATCATAATAGTAGAAACAGCCAAAAGTCATTCAGATATCACCGAAGAGTCTTTGGGGTATGGAATTAACGATTTTTTCTTCAAACCGTACAACAGAACTTTCTTAAATGAATTGATCGTCAAGCATTTTAAGGATAAGACTTGAGCACCAGTATTATAAAAACTGTTAAGTAAATACCAATTACAGATGAAAGCAATTGTGATCGGTTCGACAGGGTTGGTTGGAAACCTCATTTTGAATGAAGTACTCGATGATAAAGAATTTGCAGAAGTGAGGATCTTTGTAAGGAAAACCACCGGAATAAATAATCCAAAGCTGAAAGAATTTGTTGGTCCAATGATTAATATGGAAGCCCTGAAATCTGAAATTCAGGGAGATATATTGTTTAATGCTTTGGGGACTACAATAAAGCAGGCAGGCAGCCAGAAGGAGCAACAACGTGTAGACAGGGACCTGCCAATAGCTTTTGCAAGGCTCGCTTCTGGAAACGGAGCTAAAATTATGGTGAATGTCTCAAGTGTCGGGGCAAGCATGAGCAGCGGTTTTTATTTGAGAACAAAGGCTGAGATGGAAAAAGGAACCGAAGAGTTCTTTCCGGGAAAGATTCATCATTTCAGACCGGGTTTACTGGTAGGACAAAGGAAGGAATTCAGGCTGGCTGAGAAGATTTCTGCCGGTGTTATGAAGGTACTGGATCCGCTCATGGCAGGTTCTGCCAAAAAATACAGAAGTATGCCTGTTGGTAAACTGGCAAAAGCTATGGTAAGTTTAAGTAAAGAGCCGGACGGTAGGCCAAAGATTTTATATTATCAGGATATTATGAATTGTATCTGAACAAAAACCATATAAATATTAAATGAGTATCGTGAATGCTGAAGGGGATCCCTCGCTCCGCTTCGGGATGACAAGGTGCTTTGGAGTATTAGGGGGAAAAAAGTGGCGATTCGAAAGGTTAATTGACCATTTATCCGGGATTTTTTATCGAATCGCCACTTCTTTCCCCTCTGTGACCCCGCAACGCCCTGTCATCCTGAGTCCGCCGGCTGGCGGACGAAGGATCCCCACGTCTTTGTTGATATTTTAATTGAATTCAAATTCAATCAAAACAAATTTTTTAATCATTTATTATTCATTCCGGATACTCATTAAATATTAAATTCTGAAGACCCTGAATAAACCATTCAGGGTCTTATTTGTTTCTACGTAGTGAAGCAAGTTGCAAATGGATCTTATTTATTAACTAAAAACAGTAATTATGAAAAGAGCATTTTTATCAATCTGTCTTTTGTTTGCCGTTCTTTTTATGGCAAATCTGGCTTATTCTCAGACCGATGCTGAGTATAAATTGAAGATCGAAACGCTTAATAAGGAGATGTGCAAAAACATGCTGGAAGGCAATACCGAAAAACTCCTGAGCATATACACTGAAGATGCAATATCACTACCAAGTTACCAGCCGATTTCGGAGGGTAAAGCTGCGATCAGAAAAGCAAGTGAAGAAATGGCTAAAACAGGTGTAAAATTCAACTCATTTGTACCTACAACACTTAAAGTTATAGCAAATGGGAATCTGATTACCGAAATTGGCACTTATAAAATCAGCGTGTCGATGCCGAACATGGATAAGCCGATGGAAGACCATGGGAAATATCTTACTATCTGGGAAAAGCAGAGTGATGGATCACTGAAGGTAAAAGTAGAAACCTGGAATTCCGATGTTGATCCGATGAGTATGATGAATCAGGCTAATCAGCAAGGGACAGCTAAATAAATCATCTGTCGCACCGAAAAGAAATCCATCTGCATATCACTTAACTGATATGTTCAGATGGATTTTTTTTTGATCCTGAACAAAAGAATTACCCTCTTGTTTTAATTTCTCAGACTTAACCGGAAATATTTATCGTGTATACAGAAAAGAAAGAATCAGATTATGCAGTTTCAACCGCTTTGCATAAAATTCTGCAAGTTAGGTTTTTAACTGAAAACACGTTTGTTTTACGGATCGACCGTGGTGGCATTGAGTTTAAATCAGGTCAGCATATTATTGCAGGGTTGAAAGGTGAGTTGGATCAGCGTGAATACACAATTTATAGTGGTGAGAATGATAATTTCCTCGAATTACTGGTACGGGAGGTTCCTGAGGGCAAGGTCTCACTACAGCTAAAACATTGTGATCCTGGTCAGGTAATACAGGTTAATGGGCCATTCGGATCCTTTGGAATTGAAAAATCCGACATGTTCTCCAGAAAGTTTTTGTTTATTGCCACGGGAACGGGTATTTCACCGTTTCACAGTTTTGTAAGATCATATCCCGGAATTGATTATACACTTTTTCATGGTGTACGATATGGTAATGAAGCCTATGAAAGGAATGATTACGATCCCCGCCGTTATTTACTTTGTACTTCAAAAGATTCAAATTCCTTACATAAGGGAAGAGTGACAAAGTTTTTGCCAGTTCACCCGTTGGCCCCTGATATGTTATTTTATCTGTGCGGTAACAGCAATATGATATATGAAGTGCGTCATATACTAAGAGACAAGGGGATCACTGCTGAAAATATATTTACTGAAGTATATTTCTGACTCATTTTGTCTTTCCTCTCAGATGAATCTGATTACATATCTCTTTCATTGAAAAAACAGATAAGTAACTGTTTTATATGTGAGCTACATATTTTGAAATATCTTAACTTTACAATAAAGTATGCTCAACCTAAATATGTCCATCACTCTTCAACAATTCATAAATTCAGAAAACTCAACAAATATACAAACAATGCATTTCCAGCAATTAATCAAAATTGTTCAACTTATGAAAAATACAGCTTTTTTCAACAGGATCGTGGTGGTAACATCGCTAATGGTCGCAACAGGCTGCCTTTACGCGCAAGTTAAATATGTTCCGTTAAAACCTATGTCGCAAGTAGTATCAACCTCATTGAAATCTGTACGGTCTTCCGACATGACAACCTTACCAACAATTACCTGGGGAGGTGATATAGCAACAGTTTATGCCGAGTTAAACGGCATCTTTAAACAAAACAGTCTAAACGTAACTTTAAGGAACGAGGACAACTTCAAAGATCAGGTACAACGATGTATTAACGGAGAAACACCGTATCTCAGAGGAACAAAGGGTATGATAAAAATGGCCAGCGACGCTTTCAAAGCAGCGGGTGTGGAATTAGTGGAGATCTACCAGATCAGTTATTCAAACGGGGATGACGCAGTTGTTTTCCGCCCGGGCAAAAACATCAACAATGCCAGGAACGTAGCCCTTCAGCTATACGGACCTCATATGGATTATGCTGCAAATTTATTTACCAGCGCCAAAAGAAAACTTGAGGATATCAACTTCAAATACCTTGAAGAACTTACCTTGAACGAGAATGGCACAAATAATAATCCGGTTGAGGCATTTGTAGCTGATGCTACACTGGACGCAGTCTTTTGTATCATCCCTGATGCACTCAACCTGACTTCCGGAGGAACGGTCGGCACTGGCAGTGAAGGATCGGTTAAAGGAGCGACAATCGGACTTACCACTAAATCGGCGAATCGTATTATAGCCGATGTGTATGCCGTACGAAAGGACTACTTAGATACACATAAGGAAGAGATACAGAAACTCACCCTCGCACTTATGCAGGCAGAAGAGGGCCTTCGTGATCTGTTGAAAACCAAAGCCACAAAAATGGGTGAGTACAACAAGGTGATCAGCAGAGCATCAGAGTTGTTCTTTGGCACACCCACTGCAACCAAGGATGTCACGCCAATGCTTGAAGGAGGATGCGAATTCGTTGGGCACTCAGGCAATGTCTCGTTTTTTGTAGGTCAGGGAACTACAAGGAACCAAAAAACTCTTGACACAGAGATTCAGAAAGCATTCATCACGATGGGAGTGCTCACCACAGGGACAAATGTTTTAAGTGCTAACTGGGATTACAATACGTTCGTAGGAAGTCTCAAATATGCCAAAGCTGGTGCAAACACAGTGACCCCGCGGTTTGATGAGAAGAGAGTTTCCCAGGTAGTTGAGAACAAAATAAAAGCAGAAGCCACAACATGGGAATCAGAAGGGACACTTTTTAATGTAGAGATCTACTTCCAGCCCAACCAGGAAGACTTTACTGTAGCAAACTATTCCGCTGACTTCAAAGAAGCTCTCAAACTGGCCCAGACGTATGGTGGTGCCATTGTCGTAATTGAAGGACATTCGGACAGGGGGGGTATTCTGAAAGCCCGGCAAAATGGAGCCAGCAGTCAGGAAGTTGCACAGATTGAACAGGTGGCAAAGAATCTTTCAAGAGACAGGGCTGAAAATGTGCGGAAAAGCTTTCTTGCTTATTGCAAACAGTCCGGAATAAATTTCGACGCTTCTCAGGTAACCGTTGTTGGAAGGGGCATAGAATCACCAAAATATATGCAGCCAAGAACTCAGGAAGAATGGAAACAGAACTTTCGTGTTGTTTTCAGAGTCAAACAGCTAGAATCAGAATCCATTCAGTTCGACCCGTCAATCTACAAGTAATTATTCTTTATGTTTTAATCATCATGAAAAGACATATTTGCAAAGCCTGTGTTCTTGTTTTTTCCCTTAGCGTTTTTGTCCTAATTGTCCATTCCTGCAATCAATCAACTCCGGGAGGCGGATGGAACGATCGGTCAACCAGGATAACAAGAGAGGCGGAAACATCGCAGGCAACCATTATTTTCGACGAATCGGAAGGTGTCGCCTCAACCAAGTCCAACTATTATTTTGTATTTGATATGAGCGGAAGCATGGATGAAAACTGCTCCGGGAAAAGAAAAATTGATGGCGCAAAAGAGGCTATAACGAGATTCATGAAAAACATTCCCGAAGATGTGAATATCGGTCTTATGCTTTTCGGAACCGATATCGGCGAGGGTTACAATGAAACACTACAGCTTGGTGCAGCAAACAAGGACGAGTTCCTGAAGATCATCAATAATCTTAAACCTCAGGGAAGAACTCCATTGGGCGAAGCGATCCTGGCAAGTGTCGACAAGGTTATTGAACAATATAAGAAGCAGCTGGGTTACGGTACGTATCGTATCATTATCATCAC
This sequence comes from Bacteroidales bacterium, assembly GCA_031396165.1. GTDB lineage: Bacteria > Bacteroidota > Bacteroidia > Bacteroidales > VadinHA17 > LD21. The sequence continues at coordinate 8,057 of JANNKF010000180.1, forward strand.
CGACGGAGAGCAGACCGGAATTGATCTGAAACAGCCGTGTAATTATCTTGCCCGGCACGGCTTTATCGGACTATATTCGATCGGATTATGCATGAAAAGATCCCATACCCTTAAAAAGTACTCGCTCTCCTACAGAGATGCCAATAATTACGAGGAACTTGAACAGGCGTTGGTTGAAGCTACCGCCGAATCTGAAGAGTTTGATGCCGGTCTTTTTGATGAAAATTTGTATAAAGCAGATAGTACTCGCAAGTAAGAACAGACAAAGGGTTTAGGTTAAATGAGGACTATTTATTTCACGCAATTTTTTAGTAGGTTTAAACAATGAATAACAGATCAAAAGGTATAATCGTTTTCATGCTCCTTGGTACCTTTATTGTGCTCGGTATCTACTTTGGCACTCCATGGCTCGATGGAATCAAACGAACAAGGAGTTCTGATTCGGGAGTTGCCACGCATACTGTCCGATGGGCCGGTGATAGTTACGCCGGTTATGCTTTCATCAAATCAACAGAGATGAGAAAACGACTGGCAAGGAAAGGCATTGTGCTCAATTTTAATGACGATGGTGCTGCTTATGCTGAACGCCTGAAAAAGCTGAATGACAGTGAATACGATTTTATTGTTCTGCCTATCAGCTCGTATATGGAGCATGGTTCCAGATATAAATATCCCGGTGTCATTACGGCGGCAATCTCCGAATCGCGTGGAGCCGATGCGATACTCGCTTTCAAAGACTTTCCGTTTACAAAAGTCAACGACCTGAATGACAGCGAGATAAAAATCATTTTAACACCCGACTCTCCTAGTGAAGATCTGGTTAATCTGACTATTACCAACTTTGATCTGGACGAACTGCAGGGGCGACAGGACTGGATGATTGAGGCCAGCGGCTCAGAAGCTGTTTACAAACAGGCAAAAGCAGATCAGAATGACCCGGCAAAAGGCAAGACTCTTTATCCCATGTGGGAACCCGATATTTCAAATGCTGTGGAAAACCTGGGCATGAAGAAGATATGGGGATCGGATAATTTCCGTAATTATATTGTCGATGTATTTGTGTTCAGCCGGAAATATGTTAATAACAAGGGGGATGATGTGAGGGAGATAATGCGTACTTATTTCGAAGTCGTGGACTACTATATGACCCGTAAAGAAGAGATGTTTGACGAGCTGAAGACAGTTACGGGCGCTAAAAGAACTATTGTACCTTCGTTCATGGACAATATCAAGTGGTATAATTTACAGGAGAATGGTCACCTTATGTTCGGTATCCAGGGCGTAGCCGGCGCAGGATCATATGCCGACGAAGGCCTGGTGAAGACCATTTATGCCTGGAACGACGTCAACCGGCTGATGAAGAAAGACATTAAGGTAGATAACCCGTATGAGATCCTGAACAAGACATTCATTGAAGGACTGGTGTCCAGGGCAGTCGCTCCGGTCGGTACGAAATTAGATGACACAAAGGACTTTAAGGCATTGAGTTCGGACGAATGGGGGAAATTACAGGAATCAGGGACAATGAGGGTAGAGAACATCACATTTCAAAGCGGCATAGGCCGGTTAGATAACCTTGGCGAGGAAACCGTCGATAATGTTGCACAGAAGCTAATCCACAATTATCCTGATTATCGGGTCCTTGTAGCTGGTCATACCGCCTATGGTGACGCTGAAGCAAATCTGAAACTTTCGCAGGAGCGGGCAGACATTGTGCGACAGCAATTGATTGCTGTGTATAATATTGATGAAGACCGTATAATGGCAAAAGGTTTTGGCGCGGAACGACCTCCCAAACGCAGGACCAGTGATTCAGAGCGGGCCTATCGTCTGAGAATGCAACGGGTGGAGTTTATCCTTTTAAAATGAGAAATGAGGTTCTTAAATGGAAGGGCAAAGACACAGACAGCAACGGGACGAGAAAGCAGTTTTCACACCACAGATTGAAGACTTTGAAGAGAAAGCCATAATAAAGGCACTCAACAAGTCCATTATGGACAACTGGTTCGTCGGTGCAAGTATCGGAGCAATCCCTGTTGGGATTCTGACTACCATTCTTCTGGGAACAGGAGTCGGAATACCAATTATCGGTGGAGCACTATTGTTCGGAGGCGGTACCTGGGCCTGGAAACGATACTTCAAAGGGGATAAGTTCTTCGAACAATACAGGGATCACCTGCGCCAACTCCTTGATGAAGATACAGAGCATCGCCGTAACGAATTGCAGCGATCACTTGAATCATACGGAAACAAACATGCATGTGAGCAACTCGAACAATTCCAGACCAAGATCAGGGTATTCATTGAGATCCTCGGTTTAAAATTCCCTGATAAAAATCAGCTGACCTATAACAGATACTATACAATTGCCCAGGAAGTATTCCTTGCGGGTATCGAAAATCTTAATGAGGTATTGCTGATTCACAAAACACTTGATGCTATTGATCTGGACTATATTGAGCGAAGCCTGAAGAGGCTTGGGGCAAGAGAGAAGGAGCCGGCAACTAAACGGGAAGAGAGCTCATTGCTCCAAAGTAAGCAACAATACCACGATCAGCAGGAAGACATTAAGAACCTTATGGCTCAGAACGAGGAAGCCCTGAGCAAGCTTGACGAAGCTATCGTACAGGTGCAGGACATCAAACGATCAGCGAATAATTCAAGTCTGCCTGACATGGATGCATCAATAGAGCAACTACACCGCATGGCACAGCAGTCATACAAATTCTCTCATTAATAATAAAAACCTATACACAAAATGAGTAAAAAACAACAACAAACAGTCGACCCGCAACTCCGGCAAAAGTTGCAGGGGCATGCCCAGGATATAAAAAACATCGGGAAAGAGGAATATAATGTCCCAACAGAGACCGAACTCAAAGACGAACTCGAAGACCAGCTTGGTCTGACAGCAGAGAAGAAGGAAGTCATTGATCCCAAAATTGAAAAGCTGACCAACACAATCATTGACAACTTTTTCAATGGAACATATAATGATGAGCAGAAAAAGAGAACTATTAACGACCTGGGTATGAAGCATCAGGTAAGGTTGAGTAATCACAATGCCATCCTCGACCAGTCAATGCAGATGCTTGCAAAGACACAGGACGGAGGTACAGTGGCAAAAGATCTGCTTTTGCTGAGGAATGAGGTTGAGGCATTGAACCCTCATCAGTACAACCTCACAGCTCCGACAAGCGCAACTGCCAAGTTCTTCAGATCAATCCTTGGGAAGAAAAATCCTATAAGCAGGTACCTGGAAAGGTACGAAAAGGGGAGTGTTATTCTGAGAGACATAACACAAAGTTTGCTCGCGGGGAAGGAAGGGCTGAAGGATGACAACAATATCCTTGGCATGGACAAGAAATCTTTGCGCGAAACGCTCGAGGGGCTTGCCCACGCAATCAAGGTAGGGCAGGTATTAGACCAGAAGTTTGAGGCGAAGCTCAGGGAGATGAACCAGCAGGAACAGCCCGAGGAGTACCGCTTTCTTCAGGAGGACGCGAACGCGAGCGTCACCGGCACGGTCGTCCAGCACGTGGGCGCCGACGGGACGCTGCTCTTCGACTGGAGCCCGTTCGAACATTTCGACGTCGGCGATCTCGACCCGCTGGATCTCACGCTGCCGAACGTGAACTGGACGCATGGCAATTCGATCAGCGTTGGCGCGACGGGAGATCTGTTCGTCTCGTTTCGCAATCTCGGAGAGATCACCAGGATCGACGGTGCGACGGGCGCCGTGATCTGGCGGTTGGGAGGCCGGCGGAAC
>JANNKF010000181.1:0-6074 GCA_031396165.1 Bacteroidales bacterium
GCGATTTGCCCTGGCAAATCGCCTCTGATCCCCCTGCCCTGACAAATCAAAAGTGTCATTCCGAGCGCCAGCGAGGAATCCCCGGGGTTTAGCAGGAAATTATTATTTTAATGCTGTACAAAAAATTTATCATAAAAAAGCACCCCCTTTTTTACCGGAAAGTCAGGCAATCAATTAACTTTAGCAAGTTTTAATTGATTTTTGTGCTTAAATGATTATGAAGAATATCCATGGTAAGGCTTCTGTGAAGGGGAAAACAAAAGTCTGGCTAATAGTTTTGGGTTTAGTCCTGGGACTTATCGTATTGAAATCCGGCAGCGCTGTAGTTCATTACACCTCAACAGATAAATATTGCCAGTCGTGCCATATTCATCCAATGGCCGATAAAAGCTGGCTGCTCTCCACACATTATAATAACTCTTCTGGAAATATTGTGCATTGTGCCGAATGTCATCTGCCTCCGGAAGGGGAAGGTTATCTGATTGCTAAGGCGAAACATGGAGCCATAGATATTTATGGTTACTTGTTTAAGGATTCGGCTGAGATCAACTGGGAAGAAAAAAGACTACTTGAGAACGCCAAAAAGTTTGTTTATGAACAGTCTTGTCTCAAATGCCATCAGAACCTCTTTCCTGTTACTCTTTCGGTAAACGGTGGCAATGCTCACCTTTTCTATACAACCAGCAAAGATCCCCTGAATTGTATTAATTGTCATATAAATGTAGGACATTACGACAGGAACGCTATTCATGCACACGATACAAGTTTTGGGGTAACAGTAACAGCTGATCAGACCCTCTTTACCGAACCGGCTAAAGTAGATACTTTCAGCAATTTTACTGAGAAAATCCCCGGCACCATTGTATCATTTGATATGGTGGCCTTACCAGGTGGAACGTTCAATATGGGATCTTCAGGATCAGAACCGCTGCGAAAACCAGATGAGGGCCCGCTCAGAACAGTGACCTTATCAAAGTTCTGGATTGCAGAAACTGAAGTTACGTGGGATGAATACCTGGCTTTCTTCAGGGCAACAGGATCTCAGGGAAGGACTGAAGGACAGATCGTTGTTAACAAAAAAACAGATGCTATAAGCGGAGCTACACCTCCCTGGGGCGCGCCAGACCAGGGTTGGGGAAAAGGAGCAAGACCTGCTATCACAATGTCGTGGCATGCAGCCAGCGTCTATTGCCAGTGGTTATCAAAAGTTACTGGGAAAAAATACCGTCTGCCAACAGAAGCAGAATGGGAATATGCATGCAGGGCCGGCACTGAGACACCATATTTCTTCGATGGTAGTCCAAAAGACTTCACATCAAAAGGATTCCTGAAGAAAATTTTTGGTCCCGATACAACGAAAATCGCATCAAGTGTAGTTTATACACTTAATAGTTCATCAAAAACCAAAGAGCCGGTTTCGGTCAAACCAAATCCGTTTGGATTGAAGAATATGGCAGGAAACGTTGCTGAATTTTGCCTCGATTACTATTCTGCCGATACCTACAAGGCCGATACTGTGGCAGCAGTAAATCCTCGCGGACCATTAAAAGGACCGGAACATGTGATCAGGGGAGGTTCATTTAAGAGCGATGCCGCAGATGTAAGAAGTGCTGCTCGCGATTTTACGAAAACAAAATCATGGCTAGTTACCGATCCACAGATGCCCAAAAGTATCTGGTGGTACTCTGACTGTATCGATGTCGGTTTCAGAGTTGTTCTGGAGGCGGATACTTCGGTTCTGAAATAAGTTGAAATACAATGAAATAGATTGAAAAAAATACAAAAATGGAGAATATTGACAGAAGAAAATTTATTGGAAAAACAGCGCTGGCCGGCATTGGTTTAGCTGGTGCTGGTGCCCTGATCGCATCATGCAAACGTAAGACCGTAGTTGATCTTTCAGGTTTGCCCCCGATTCTCAACGGAGCTCCAAAGGGCAAAAAGCTCAGGGCAGGTCTTGTTGGTACCGGAGCAAGGGGAACAGGAGCGGCAATTAACTTCATAAGTTCCGGACCTGATCTCGAGATCATAGCACTGGCAGATGTTTTTCAGGATAAAATCGACGCATGCAGGGAGCGATTTGCATCTTTTAATCTTCCTATTCCAGCTGAAAACTGCTTTGTTGGTTTTGATGGCTATAAGAAACTGATGGCACTTCCCGATGTTGATGTTGTAATTCTTGCAACACCTCCTCAATTCAGACCTGAACATTTTCTTGAAGCCGTTGCAACCAATAAACATGCATTTCTTGAAAAACCTGTTGCTGTTGATCCTGTTGGGATCAGATCGGTAATAACATCAGCCAAAAAAGCTGCTGCCATCGGTCTGAATGTAGTTACCGGAACACAAAGACGCCATCAGGAGGATTATATCGAAACCTATAAACAAGTAATGAATGGGGCAATAGGTACAATAACTGCGGCAAAAGCATACTGGAATCAGGATCACGTCTGGTTTCGTGAACGGGAACCGGGTTGGAACGACATGGAATATATGATCCGCAACTGGAACAACTTCTGCTGGTTATGTGGTGATCATATTCTCGACACTCATGTACACAATATTGATGTTATAAACTGGTTCATGGGAAAATACCCCGAAAAAGCAATCGGCTATGGTGGCCGCCATCGAAGAGTTACCGGCGATCAGTATGACTTTTTCAGTATCGATTTCGACTACGGTAACGGTGTATTTTCTCATAGCATGTGCCGTCAGATAGATAGCTGTGCAAACAGTACAGGTGAATTCATAATGGGAACCGAAGGGTATACGAATTGTGCCAATACTATCTGGGACCTTAAGGGAAATGTGAAATGGCAGTTTGAATATCCGAAAGATGAAAACGGAAATCCGATGTTAGCTGTAAAAATTCCTCCTTATGTTCAGGAACACATGCATCTGGTACATGCCATCCGTACAGGTAATTATGTAAATGAAGCAGAAACAACGGCTATATCTACACTAACTGCGATAATGGGCAGAACAGCTGCATATACGGGCCGGTTAATCACCTGGGATGAAATTTTCAAGTCTGACATGGATCTTGGTCCGGCGAAAATTGAAATGGGTCCTGTGGATATGGTATTTGAAACTCCAATTCCGGGAACACCTATAAATATCTAAATATCAGCATTATATAAAACTAACCAAAATTATTTCGATATGTCACACAAATCATCAAGACGGGATTTTGTTAAGCGGTCTGCAGCGGCAGTTGCAGGAATTATCGTTTTCCCACAGATAATTCCTTCGACAGCGCTTGGTATGGGTGGTAAACTACCTCCCAGCGACCGTATTGTTTTTGGGATAATTGGTACCGGATCGCAGGGAATGAGCGATTGCCGCGACTTCTTAAGACTTAAAAATGAGGTACAGTTTGTAGCACTCTGTGATGTAGATTCCAAACGCCTTGCCGGCGCTAAGGAAACAATTGAAAAAGCAGGAAATTACAAAGGGTGCAGAACATACGTTGACTATCGCGAATTGCTTGAAAAAGAGAAACTCGACGCGATGTTAATAGCTTTACCTGACCATTGGCATGGTATAATCTATTCAGAAGTTGCCAACAAAAAAATAAATGTCTATGGTGAAAAGCCAATCTGCCGTACAATCAGGGATGGCCAGACTATTGTAAATGCAGTTAAAAACAACAACATAACCTGGCAGACAGGCAGCTGGCAGAGATCACAACCAAACTTTCACAGGGGTGCAGAACTGGCTATAAACGGCAGGGTTGGCAAACTGAAATATATTGAAGTAGGACTTCCTGATGGAAATAAGGGGATCGGAACTCCTCCTGTAATGGATGTCCCTGCTGAATTGAACTGGGAGATGTGGCTCGGACCAGCTTTGAAAGTTCCATATCGGGGCGTTTCTCATTGGGATTGGCGCTGGATCCTTGATTATTCCGGCGGACAGCTTACTGACTGGGCCGGACATCATATAGATATCGCCAACTGGGGTGCAGGACTCGAACATACTGGTCCGGTTGAGATTACTGGTTCCGGTATTTATCCTGCAGAAGGCATTTTCAATGTACCCGTCGAATATGATTTTCTGTGCAAGTATGAAAATGGAATAGAAATGCGTGTGGCAAATGCTTCAAGGCTTCCTTTAGGAATGGGAACAACATGGCATGGAGATCTTGGATGGGTTCATGTCGACAGGGGGAACCGGATCTCAGCTTCTGACCCGAAGATCCTTGAAGAGGTTATCGGTGAGAATGAAACACATCTATATAAGAGTGACAACCATTACCAGAATTTTGTCGATTGTGTCCGCTCGAAAAAAGAGACAATAGCTCCTGTGGATGTGGCTTACAGGGCAATTTCAGTTGCATTGCTTGGTGAAATAGCCATGACTACCGGGCAGGTCATAAAATGGGATCCTGCTAAAGAAGAGATAATTGGCAATCCCAGAGCCAGCAGGATGCTTAGTCGTCCTTACCGTCAACCATGGACATTACCAACCGTATAATTTCAAAAAAAGATGAAAAAGAATTTTCTATTATTTATAGTTGTAGCCGGTTTATTGACCTTTGTTTCAGCCTGTACAAAAGAAACAACCTACAAAACACTGATTATTACCGGGCAGAATAACCATAACTGGAAAGCCAGCTCACCTGTTTTGAAACAGATCCTTGACGAAACAGGAATGTTTACTGCAGAAGTCATGATTACTCCCGAAAAAGGAGGTGATATGAATACTTTCGATCCTGATTTTTCAAAATTTAAACTGGTTGTTATTGACTATAACGGAGATAACTGGTCGGAAAAAACCAATAGCGCTTTCCTGAAATATGTCAGAAATGGTGGTGGTGTTGTAATTTACCATGCCGCTGATAATTCTTTCCCCGCATGGAAGGAGTTTAATGAGATGATTGGGCTCGGAGGCTGGGGCAATCGCACCGAAAAAGACGGGCCTTATGTTTATTATAAAAGAGATAAGTTGATTACCGACACCGCTGCCGGAAGAGGCGGGTCGCATGGTAAGCGCAGGGAATTCCTTGTCAGAACCAGAATTTCAGATCATCCGATAACAAAAGGACTCCCTCTGAGATGGATGCATGGCAATGATGAACTGTATAGCGAATTACGTGGACCGGCAAAAAATATGCAGGTTCTGGCTACAGCCTTTGCCGATACAGCCGCCGGAGGTGGAACCATGAGAGATGAACCAATGCTCATGACAATTACTTTTGAGAAGGGAAGAATCTTTCATACTGCAATGGGGCATGCTGATGAGGGTGGTGGTCCTGCCATGAAGTGTGTGGGATTTATTGTAACCCTGCAGCGTGGGGCAGAGTGGGCAGTTACGGGCAACGTAACCCAGGCTGTGCCATATGACTTCCCAACGCAGGCAGGAGTTGTGCTTCGTCCTGATTTTAAGGAGATTACCCTTGAGGAGGCATTAGCAGGTTTATCTTCTTACGATATCACTAAAAGCACAAAGAATCTAAGCTATATCCAGTTCCAGATAAGAAAGCTTGCCGGTGATGAACAAGGACTGCTGAATCTTGAAAAAGTGATGAATAGTGTACTTGTAAATGCGACTGCTACTGTTGATGCAAAAAAAATGATACTTCGCGAATTAAGCTGGATGGGATCAGAATTTTCAGTCCCTGCAATTACCGGTCTTACTTCCAATGCTGAATTGAAGGATGAGGCGGAATATGCATTGGTCCGGTTATCTAAATAAATAAAATTTCTGTGGCACTCTGTGTAACAAAAAGAACTTACACGGAGTTTCACAGAAATAAAACTTATTTTACTTTTTAAATTTACAATACCTGTACTTCAAAGTAATGTTGTCTTTGGTAATACCAATATTTAACGAAGAGAACCTGATAGATGAGCTGGTTAAGAGAACTATTGCATCCATCGAATCATTTACTTCTGATTATGAAGTGATCTTTGTTGATGATGGCAGCAGCGATGACAGTCTGAATAAATTGCTTTCCGTGCAATTGAAGAATCCAAAAATAAAAGTACTCACTCTGTCAAAAAATTTTGGCCATCAGGCTGCATATACTGCTGGACTTGAGCATGCTAAAGGAGACCTTGTTGCAATGATGG
>JANNKF010000183.1:0-4934 GCA_031396165.1 Bacteroidales bacterium
TTTTGATATTCAGCACCTTGGCTATATCCTTTAACTCAGGAAGCAGCTTCTTACTTAACTCAAGAATGTCGTACATATTTTAATGATAAATGGAATATAAGAGATCCTGTTGATTTTTTTTTTTGGAAACACGAACGAAGAAATGATAATCAGTCCGATGGAATATGCAAACACTAATTCACATATCCTAAAACGCTGCAATATTATAAAAAATTGCTAATATAATGCCTGTTAAAAATTATTTATAATGTAACGGGGTTTTATCAAATCAATTAGTAATTTGATATTCAGTATGTAAAATAGCAGTGCAATTTACTAAAAAACAATTATTAATCAAAAAAAAGTTACTTTAATGTGTTGTAGAATAGCAATTTTTTATTAAAATTGTAACTAGTGGCTGAATTTTTTTTGAAAAACTAAAACCCTGGCCATCCGATGCGTCAGCTAAAGATAACAAAACAGGTTACTAACCGCGACACTCCGTCACTTGATAAATACCTTCAGGAGATTGGCAGGGTGGAGTTGATCTCTCCCGATGAGGAAGTGGTGTTAGCCAGACGAATCAAATCCGGGGAGACTGAGGCCCTGAGAAAACTCGTAAAAGCAAACCTGCGTTTTGTGGTCTCGGTTGCCAAACAGTATCAGAATCAGGGCATGAGTCTGCCCGATCTGATAAATGAGGGAAACCTTGGACTCATGAAAGCTGCACAGCGGTTTGATGAGACCAGAGGCTTCAAATTTATATCCTATGCTGTGTGGTGGATCCGTCAGGCTATACTTCAGTCCCTCGCAGAACAGGCAAGAATAGTACGTCTTCCTGTAAATAAAATCGGATCAATAAACAGGATAAACAGAGCATTTGCCCGTCTTGAGCAGGAGTTCGAACGGGAACCAAATTCCCAGGAGATAGCCGAAAATCTGGAAATGGTGCCAGACGATGTAAAAGAAGCCTTAAAGACAAATGGCAGGACTTTAAGTATGGATGCCCCGATAAGTGCTGAGGAGGATAATAATATGTATGATGTTCTCCAGAGTAATGATGCACCCAGTCCGGACAAAAACCTGATCAATGAATCTCTTGCCTACGAGATAGAAAGGGCACTTAATACTCTCTCTCAACGCGAAGCCAAAGTGCTGAAATTGTATTTCGGTCTGGGCATGAAGCATCCTTATACATTGGAGGAGATCGGAGAGGAGCTAAACCTTACCCGCGAAAGAGTAAGACAAATAAAGGAAAAAGCGATTAAAAGGATCCAGTTTACAACGCGGTGCCGGATCTTGAAATCATATCTCGGATAACATTTTGTTTCTATCTTTATCCAAAATAACTTTAAATGGATCATCTTGTTTCTCCTTCACTGTTAGCAGCTGATTTTGGCAATCTCGAAAAGGATGTTTTAATGGTAAACCGTAGCCTCGCTGACTGGATTCACCTCGATATTATGGATGGTATTTTTGTTCCGAATATATCTTTTGGATTCCCGGTTATTGAATCTGTAAGAAAGGTTGCTACTAAACCACTGGATGTACACCTGATGATTACTGATCCCGACCGTTTTCTCAGTCGTTTTCGCGATGCAGGAGCCGCTATACTTACTGTTCAGTATGAGGCATGTACACATCTTAACAGAACGGTAGCCGAAATCAGAAAACTCGGTATGAAGGCAAGTGTGGCACTTAATCCGCATACCCCTGTCTCTCTTCTGAAAAATATACTTCCTTACATTGATATGGTGCTGATAATGACCGTTAATCCGGGATTTGGCGGTCAATCATTTATCCCTGAGAGTTATAATAAAATTTCAGAACTGCGTGGTTTGATCGACAAAGGCGGAAATAATGTGATGATTGAAGTTGATGGAGGTATTGATACTACGAACGCGCCAAAACTTATTGAATCGGGTGTTAATGTCCTCGTGGCAGGCAATTCAGTTTTCAGCTCAAAGGATCCGATCGATACAATTCTTAAGCTAAAAACTCTTCACTAGTTTTTAATTTCCCGCAGATAACACAGATTAGCGCTGATCTGGATTGATTCTGCGAAAATAAGCGAGATCAGCGGGAAAATTAGATTGTTAAATTCACTTCAATAAAATTTTCAATTTCAGGAAGCTGGTCTGGTCTGAACCACTTGATTTCCTGATCCTTGCTCCACCAGGTCATCTGTCGTTTTGCATAACGCCTGCTGTTTCTTTTAATTAGTTCAATCGCCTTATCCCTTGAGATCTTTCCTTCGAAAAAATCAAAAAACTCCCTGTAACCTACACAATTCAGAGCATTCAGATTACGGAACTGGTAGAGTTGCCTGGCTTCTTCTTCAAGTCCTTTTGCAAGCATTTCATCCACCCTGGTGTTAATTCTTTCGTATAATTCATCCCTGTTTCTGTTCAGGCCTATCTTTATAATTGAAAATTCTCTTTCCCTCTTTTGTTTTTTCAGGAATGAAGAATAGGGTTTTCCGGTTGATTCACAGATCTCCAGGGCTCTGAGAATTCTTTTATGGTTTTTAAGATCAACCTTTGAATAGTGGTCCGGATCAAGCAGTTTGAGACTTGCCCGGAGGCTTGCAATGCCCTCAATTTCATATATTCCGATGTATTTCTCCCTTATTTCAGGATCCACATCTGGTATATCATCATAACCATTACAAACCGCATCAATATACAATCCTGAACCACCGGTCATAATAACTAATTTATTCTTCTTAAATAAATAGGGGAGGAGACTTATTACATCTCTTTCGAAAAGACTTGCACTGTAGTAATCGGTTACCGGAAGAAACCTGATGAAATGGTGCTTTATTTTTGCCAGCTGTAAATCGCACGGAACAGCTGTTCCTATTTCCATTTCACTGAAAAATTGGCGTGAATCAGCTGAAATTATTTCGCTGTTGAACCTGGCTGCCAGGTCAACAGAAATATCAGTTTTGCCGACCCCTGTCGGACCAAGCACAACTATAAGGAAATTATTCATTTAAACAGGAAGCCCCGTTAGATCTATTCTTCGTCCTCGTTCAGGGTGTCAATGCTTTCAAAGTCGGGAAGCGGTTCCTCATCCTCTCCGTTTAGAAAGAGATCATCTACTTCAGGCTCAACCTCAACATCAACATCATCGTCATCATCTTCGGAAACAACAATACTATTGTATAGTTTGCGGGTGGTTCCGCTGAAGATCACCTGTTTCGGAGGCACACCTTTAGAATTGGTACAGGAAGGATATTCACGACCATCTACCTCTTTAGCTTCTCCGGTATATTCAACGAAAAGAGATCTTTCGTTAAAAAAATCAAAAACATACAACAGTTTCTGGTTCTTACGGAAAATAATATCTTCCAGAACAGCAACTTCCATCGTCGAAGAACCAGTACCCATGTCAAAGAGAGTAAATTCTTCTTCCTTCTCCCAATTATCCGTTGCCATAAAAAATGAAGCCATCTGGGATTTATCAAACTCCAATTCATCCTGAATCTGGTTATGAAATTCCATTAATGTGTGTGTGTCGAGGAATTCAAACTCCCTGACAAATGCCTCATCTTCATCTGATAACACTACAAATTTATAAACCATAACATGTATTAATTCGATGGGTGCAATATAATATTTTTTAGATTACAATATTCCGGCTAATTTTTTTTTCGTAGAAATTCTATTGTGTCTGTTCCATCAGCATAATCCCATAAATGTGGCGACTGTGCTTTTCCAAACTGAATAAAGTGCCTTCCAATTGTACACTGAATGTCGTCTTTCATCAGTTCTGCCTGCTTTATAACATCATTCAGAGAACGGTAGTATTCATAATATAATACAGAGACAGGAGAAGCAATTTTGGTTTCTTCCTTCATCAGTACAAATCCTGTATCAAAAAATATTTCTTTATTGACTATGTAGACTGCTTTGTTAAAATCGTAGTTGTTTGCATATTTTTGATTAGTGATACATCCTGAATATGCCTCCCAGTGGCTTGCAAGCTCAGACAATCGATACCCTTCAGGAAGAAAAATCTTGGATACATTTCTGCAGCCGAGCCCGAAATATACAAAAATGTCTTTTCCGAGAGCCTCAAGCTCTGTATCTGATTCATCACCTTCAATAACTGCAATGCTGTTGCGGTTTCTTCTTATGATGTTTGGATATTTTCCAAAGTAATACTCAAAATATCTGGAGCTGTTATTGCTACCTGTAGCAATTACAGCATCAAATCCTTTAAGTGTCGAGACAGTAAACTCTATGAGACTTCTGAACTCCGGTTTTATTTCACATAAGATACTGCTTATATATACGATAAGTTCAGAATCTTTTGAGCTGGTTTTTGCCAATACTTTATTACCACTGATCAGAACACTCAGGAAATCATGAAATCCCACGAGTGGAATATTACCTGCCATGATCACCCCGACAGTGACCGGATTAGTTTCTATTTCAGGCAGCGGATAAGCACTGGTCCATTTTTTCAGGTTCGCTTCAGTAAGCTCAATAGCTATCGCATTGAGCGCAGCTCTTACATTTTCCGGAGTGAACCATGGATTTTTCAAATGCTGATTGTTAATGAGCTCATTCAATGGGAAGGAATGGTCGTGACCATTTCTTACAGATCCACCATTCAGAGACTGACGCAGTTCCTCTCCTAGTGCAGAAAATGATTTTATCCTTTCTGTAATATCCATACTCATCATTTGTTCAGCGCTCAAATTTACTGAATTCATAGCATAATAAAATAAAAAAAAACTGACATGTGGCATGTCAGTTTTTGGAAATTAATCAGGAATGTATTGCAAACGTAGAGATAGGATGCATCCTATCTCTACTTATTATTAATTTAATGTAAAGGTTACCGGAATTGCATACCACACCTGTACAGGTTTTCCGTCAAGTGTGGCGGGGTTCCATTTGGGAAGCATTTTGATTACTCTGATCGCTTCAGCATCGAGTTCCTGA
>JANNKF010000217.1:0-7387 GCA_031396165.1 Bacteroidales bacterium
GTTCTCATAATCTCTTCCGGAAGTGACACAACCAGAATCAGGGAACCTATGCACCAGCTAGTTCCAACAGGTCCGTCTGATCTTACTGTCGAGGGGGAGGTGGTATTTGCAGGTTATGGAATAAAGTCAGAAAAATACAAATATAACGATTTCGAAAATATTACTACTGAAGGTAAAATCCTCCTCGTTATGGAGCGGGCACCCAGATCAGAAGATGGAAAAGCATCATTGTTTGAAGAACCTGAATGGAGCTCAGCAATGAGTTTTCAGTTAAAGATTGTAGCAATGATGTCGTCTAAGGCAAAAGCCATTCTTTTTGTACCCGATCCGAAATCAGGATATCGTTCATTGAATGAGTCAAGCCCGGGATTTGCAGGATTCATCAATACCAAAACTACTCTCGCAGGTGAGGCAGAAGAAAAGCCAAATCCTTTTATGGCGATGATGCCAAAAATAATTTTTATCGACAGGGCAATGGCCGATGAATTATTAAAAGGATCGGGGCATACGCTCGACGAACTTCAGAAAACGATTGATTCTTCACTTAAGCCAAATTCATTTATAATTCCCGGAAAAAAGCTTTTTATTAATGAGGTAACAAAGGCTGAAAATAAGATACTTAACAATGTCGCCGGCTATATTGAGGGCAGTGATCCGGTTCTGAAAAATGAACTGATTGTATTCTCCGGGCACTATGATCATGTAGGAGGAGAAGGTAATCTGATTAATCCCGGAGCAGACGATGATGCCTCAGGTTGCGCTGCCCTCTTGTCAATGGCTAAAGCATTTCAGAGTCTTGACAAAAAACCTTTACGATCTATTTTGTTCCTTTGGGTTTCAGGAGAAGAAATAGGCCTGTTCGGATCAAAATCTTATGTCAACAACCCTCTCTTTCCCCTTGAAAAAACCGTAGCAGACCTGAATATGGATATGATAGGCAGGGTGAAAGAAGCTGCTGATTCAACACAAGAAACACCAATGACCGGACCAACTTCAGTTTTTGTTATTACAGACAATCAGAGCAAAGAATTAATTGAAATCGCTGAAAGAGTTGATGATAAGAGTATTCTGGATTTCGATTACAGCCTGAGCGGAAAAGATCACCCGTTGCAACTTTTCGCAAGAAGTGATCATTATAACTTTGTCGAAAAAGATATTCCGGTATTATTCTTCACAACAGGCATTCATAGTGATTATCATACTCCGGGGGATGTTATTGAAAAAATAGACTTTAAAAAGATGGAACTGATTACCCGAACCATGTTTCAGATCGGTTTGACAGTTGCCAATAAAAAAACCAGATTAGTTGTAGATAATCCGTTCAGCACATGGGAAAAAAACAAATAAGCCGTAAAGATTTCTTTACCAAAACATTAACCGGTATTGCAGGACTTAGCCTCACAGCCAGGAACCTTTCCGGGGCACAATTACCTTTAATCGAATTGAAGAGTATCGGGAATACCGGACTTATGGTAAGTCCCATCTGTTTCGGAGCTCCAAGAACAAATGAGGAATCACTGATAAAGTATGCCCTCGAAAAAGGAATTAATTTTATCGATACAGGAAGAGCTTATGGCAACGGCAACAATGAAAAACTCGTAGGGAGAGCTGTAGCAGGCCGAAGAGATAAAGTGGTAATTCAGTCGAAAATCAGACTCGAGGAAAATGAATTGCCATCGAAAGGGAAAGGGAAGAAAGGAGCTGAAGAGATCAGGGTTGCTTTGGCATCAAAACTGGATGCCAGTCTCAAGGCTCTGAATACCAGCTATATTGATATACTTCTCTATCACGATGCAGTCGACGAAAACCTGCTTTTCCACCCGGAAACAATGAAGTTCTTTACCGAAATGAAGAGTACCGGGGTAATTAAATCTCACGGTTTCTCAACACATAACGACTTTATGAACCTCCCTGAACGAAACAATAAAGAGTTATTTTATAATGTACTGATGGTTCCTTTCAATCCAAAAGGCTCTTTTGTCCATTCTGTTTCGGGAAGATATTCCGAATGGAACCAGACAAAGCTTATAACTATACTCACTGAAGCTGGTAACAAAGGTATCGGAGTAATAGCCATGAAAACATGTTCGGGCGGTAAACATTCACTAACTCCCGGATCGGAACCAACTTACAAAGATTCTGTACTATGGGTTCTTCAGAATAAATTTATCAGCTCTGCAGCAATTGCAATGGCAAACTTTGAACAGGTTGATGAGCATACCTCCTGGCTATAATACATCCGCCACAACAAAAGTGCTTCCTCCTATAAATATTAAATCAGCCTCGGAAGCATTAGCCCTGGCAGAAATAACTGCCTGTTTTACACCTGAATAACTGCTGCCATACAAACCAAACTTACCAGCCTCCAGCTCAAGCATTTTTTCATCGAGAGCTCTCGGAACAGTGGCTTTCGTGAAATAATAAACAGCATTTTGAGGGAGAAGCGGCAACACTGAACCAAGATCCTTATCATTCACAAAACCAATTACCATATGTAGTCTTTTCTTCTGAATCCTGTCAAGCTGATGCATCACATACTCCAAACCCTCTTTATTGTGACCTGTATCACATATGGTCAATGGATCACTGCTTAAGATCTGCCACCTTCCCATTAATCCGGTGTTGAGAATCACATTGGCTATACCCTTATTTATATTTTCTCCCGAAACCTTAAGTACACTTTTCAAAGACTCAAATATCTGATAAACACACTGAATATTTTTTGTCTGGCAATCACCTCCCAAAGGAGTAAATCCGGCAATTAAAAGGCCTGTCAATGAATCCTTAAGTACATATTTTCTATCAATTGGAGAATTACTGACTTCTTCAAACGAACAAAGGTAGGACTCGTCAGCAAACGCAATTTCTGAACCGGTTTCAATCGCTCTTTTCTTAAAGACATCTGATGTTTCGGTCTGAGTCTCACTAATAACAACGGGAACTTTTTCCTTGATAATTCCTGCTTTTTCGGCAGCAACCTTTTCGAGTGTATCTCCCAAAAGATCCATATGGTCGTGACCAATATTAGTAATTACAGAAAGTATCGGATTTATAACATTTGTCGAATCGAGTCTTCCGCCTAAACCTACCTCAATAACAGCAATGTCAACATGCTTTCTGGCAAAATGATCCAGCGCCATTGCAACCGACATTTCAAAGAATGATGGTTTAAGAGATTTAATAATGCTTTTATGATTTGTAACAAATGTTACAATTTCTTCTCTGGAAATCATCTCACCATTCACTTTAATTCTCTCACGGAAATCCTTCAGATGCGGAGAAGTACATAACCCTGTTTTGTAACCGGCCTCCTGCAGTACTGAGGCTGACATATGTGAAACAGATCCCTTGCCATTAGTCCCTGCTACATGGATGGAACGATACTTAAGATGAGGATTACCCAGATGATTATCAAGAGCAATGCTATTTTTAAGATCATTTTTATATGCTGCTTTCCCTATGCGGTGGTATGCGGGAAGCTGGCTGAATAAGAATTCGAGAGTCTCCTCGTAGTTCATTTGGTTCAAAGTTCAATGTTCAAAGTTCCCGTTTTTCAACTTTAAGTACTTTAAGTACTTAAGGCACTTTAAGTACTTTTTCTTGCAAAATAACAAACTTACCAGACAGTTAACAATTTGTACCTGAATTTAGTTACTTTTACAATTGGGTCAGAAGCCTGCCATAAGGAGTTATTGAATTGATTTTAAACTACTTAACGATGAGAAGAAAAAACAATAAAAAACTTTTTATTATTGATACAAATGTTTTGCTTCATGATTATAAATGCATTTACAATTTTGAGGAAAATGATGTCATAATTCCAATTGTTGTACTTGAGGAGCTTGACAAATTCAAAAGAGGTAATGACCTTATTAATTTTCATGCCAGAGAGTTTACGAGGGAGCTCGATAAACTCGCTGGTGATATGTTGCTTACTGCGAATATACCACTCGGTGAAAATCTGGGTAACCTCCATATCGAAACCGGAAAGGATTTTTCTGAAAAAGTTAATCAGTCATTCCCCGAAAGAACCGCCGACCACCGTATACTCGCAATTTCAGAATACGTCTGCACTACAAATAAGGATAAGACTGTTGTCCTGATAACAAAGGATATCAACCTCAGGATGAAAGCCAAATCTCTGGGGATCACTGCACAGGATTATGAAAATGATAAAGTGGCAAATATTGACGATCTCTACAAGGGTATTTCCATAATGGATACTGTCGATCAGACTCTTATCAGCAAGCTGTATGAGCTTCCCGAAGGTGTAAGCGCTGAAGAATTCAAACTTGAAAAAGACATAAAGGGACATCAGTTTTTCATAATGAAAAACAACGGATCGAGTGCTCTGGCACATTATAACCCTGTAAGCAAGAATCTTACAAGGGTCATAAAGCAAACAACGTATGGAATTGATCCTCGGAATGCGGAACAAACTTTTGCAATTGAGGCACTTTCAAATCCCGATATTCAGCTTGTATCACTAACGGGTAAGGCCGGTACCGGGAAGACACTTCTGGCACTGGCTGCAGCGCTTCAGCAGCATAAAAGATACAAGCAGATATTTCTTGCGCGACCGATTGTACCGCTTGCTAACCGCGATCTGGGCTTTTTGCCGGGTGATGTGAAAGAAAAGATGGATCCTTATATGCAGCCTCTTTACGACAATCTGACTGTTATCAAACATAAGTTCAGTCATCAGAGCCCCGAATTCCTCAGAATAAATGATATGATGAAAGAAGATAAGCTTGTGATAACGCCTCTGGCCTATATCCGGGGAAGAAGTCTTTCAAGTATTTTTTTCATTGTTGATGAAGCACAAAACCTAACACCACATGAGATTAAAACAATAATTACCCGTGCAGGGGAAGGTACTAAAATGGTTTTTACAGGCGATATTGAACAAATCGACTCTCCTTACCTCGACACGGCATCAAACGGTCTGAGTTACCTGTCGGACAAAATGAAAAATCAGGATATCTTTGCACATGTGAACCTTGTGAAAGGTGAACGGAGTTTTCTGGCTGAACTGGCCAGCAAACTACTTTAAGGTAATTGTAAAAAATTAAAAGTCACATTATAAATTACTGGTATTATGAAAACAAAAATCCTTCAACTTATTGCAGTATTGATAATTACATTACTTCTGCTCCCCATGGCAGCCATGGCCCAGCCAAAAAGCAAAGAAGAAAAAGCTCCACAGGCCGAAAAAGGTACAATTATGTTATTTAACGGGAAAAACCTCAATAACTGGGTATTTCATCTCAGAGATGCTTCCGTCGATCCGGCTAAGGTTTTTACAGTTCAGAATGGTGTAATTCATATAAAAGGTGATCCGTTTGGCTATATGCGGACAAAGGAATCATATTCTGAATACAAACTTCATGTTGAGTGGCGATATCCTTCCGAACTCTCCAACAGTGGAATTTTTATACACGCGCAAGGGGCTGATACTATCTGGTTAAAATGCATCGAATGTCAGTTAAAAGCTGGCAGTGCAGGAGATTTTGTCTGCATGAATGGTTCCGACATGAATGAACGCAAAGATAAGGCCAACAGGGTTGTAAAGAAGCTGGCTGACTCGTCCGAAAAGGCTGTAGGCGAATGGAATACAATGGAGGTAACATGTAAGGCAAATACCATCGAGGTTCTGGTAAACGGTGTAATACAGAATAAGGGAACCAATTTAAATGTAACATCCGGAAGCATTTGTCTGCAGAGTGAAGGAAAAGATATCGAATTCAGAAACGTGATTCTGACTCCGCTTAAAAAATAACAAATAATTCTTTAGTATCATCTACCTAATGTCACTTCGCGCCTTTGCGTCTTTGTGGCCGTAATAAAATGGATCTGAATAAAAAAAAAGTAGCATTTCATACTCTTGGCTGTAAACTGAATTTTGCCGAAACCTCCACAATAGCCCGGTCATTTCCGGAGGATAAATTCGAGAGGGTTCAGGCAAATTCCAAGGCAGATATTTACGTAATCAATACCTGCTCAGTAACTGATGCAGCAGATAAAAAATGCAGGCAGGCGATAAAAAAATTTATAGCTATTTCGCCCAATGCATTTATTGCGGTAGTTGGATGCTATGCTCAGCTTAAACCGCAGGAAATCTCATCAATAAAAGGCGTAGATCTGGTCCTCGGAACAAATGAAAAATTTGATATAGCTGCCTATGCCGAAGGCCTGAATAAGAAGCCTGATGCTGAGGTCCACTCTCTTGAACTTTCTGCTTCAAATTCCTTTAATCAGTCTTACTCTATGGGAAGCGACCGCACCCGCTCATTTCTCAAGGTTCAGGATGGATGCGATTACTGGTGTTCATACTGCACAATTCCAAGGGCTCGTGGTAAGAGCAGAAATCCTGATATTCAGTCAATTGTAGGGGAGGCAGAAAAAATTTCAGAAACGGGGGTAAAAGAGATTGTAATTACAGGTGTCAATATCGGTGATTTTGGAAAATCGACAGGGGGATCATTTGCAGATCTCCTGAGAGAATTGGTTAAGGTTAATGGTATTGAAAGATTTCGGATTTCTTCAATTGAACCAAACCTTCTCACTGATGAAATCATTGAGATGACCTCGGAAAACAAGAAGATTCTGCCCCACTTCCATATTCCGCTTCAGAGTGGCAGCAATAAAATACTTGGGTTGATGGGCAGAAGATACACCAGGGAAGTATTTGCAAACAGGGTGACAGCCGTAAGGGAGAAATTACCGATGGCCGGTATCGGGGCAGATGTAATAATCGGCTTTCCCGGAGAAACAAGCGCTGACTTTGATGATACATATTCCTTTATCGAAACTCTTCCCCTCTCCTATCTCCACGTCTTTTCATTTTCTGAAAGACCCGATACTGTTGCAGAGAATCTTCCTGATAAAGTACCTCATGGTGAAAAGGAAGTCAGGAGTAAAAAGCTCATTGCTCTCTCTGAAAAAAAGAGCCTTTATTTTTACACATCAAATATCGGACTTGAAACAAAGGTATTGTTTGAAAGAAGCCGGACTGAAGGTTTAATTACCGGTTTCACATCTAATTACTTACGAGTGGAATATCCATGGACATCAAAACTTGCAGGTTCTGTGAGAAATGTGAAGCTTACCGGTTTATCATCCACTGGCAGGTTAAGAGTTGAACTAACGAATTAATAAAAATGCTTAATCTTAGATTTATTTGCGAAGAAGTTGAAAAAGCAGCGCGCGAAACAGGAGCTTTCATAAATAAGGAATCAGAGAATTTTGATATAAGCCGTACTGAGAGTAAGGGGCTCAATGACTTTGTCAGCTATGTCGACAAAGGAGCAGAAAAAATGCTTGTTGAAAGGTTAAGCAAGCTTCTTCCCGAGGCTGGATTTAAGACTGAAGAAGGTACAATTGAGAA
>JANNKF010000237.1:0-2201 GCA_031396165.1 Bacteroidales bacterium
AGTGAAAGACCTGTAGGGTATATGCTACTCTCCGTGCCGGAATTGTATAATGATTCGGAGCCGGCAGAATCCCGGGATTCTTCAAGCTGCAACTGTGCCACATCTACAATAAATGCCGGCGGATCAACTTTCATGAATGAATCCTGATATTCCCGGGCATATACATCGAACCCTGCGGAAAGCATATGGTCGATAAAGTTATTCATGTATTGATCAAGAAAGACAGAGTCCGAAACATACTGAAGATATGAACTCCGGTAGAAGGATACTGAATCCTTCTCTGCTTCGCTCATCTGATCAGATAAATCGAAAGCCATCTGGTTATTCTTATAGATAAATTCGGGGCGCACTAACAAAATAGCTCCTTTAGGAGTATTTTTCACATAGTAATCACCTATCATCCGCTCCGGACCACATGAAGTCAACATTGCAAGGGCAGGCAGAACCACGAATGCAGAACGGAGTAAATGCTTTGTCAGATCTGTAAACATGGAGTTATCATATAGTAAAATTTTGGAAAATTATCAGATCTATCAGGCTTTTTGAGGTCTGTCATCAGCGAGCAATTTTTCCGCAAAGGCCTTTCCGTAATCGAAAGCTTTTTGTAATTCTTCATTATGGGGCGTGAATTTCACAAATACGCCTTCACCGAAGAATCTGAGTTTAAGGTTTGAGAGATTACTTTCTATCAATTTCCTTGCTTCTCCGCTCCAGCCATAGGAACCGAAGGCACCGCACATTTTTCCCTGGTCGCGTATCGGGTTGATGACTGCAAATAGCTGGTAAACAGGCAGCAGAATATTCTGGTTGATGACCGGACATCCAATGATAACACCAGTACTGATGGAAACCTCGTACTCCAATGCTGCTATGCTTACATGTTCGATATCCATTACCTCCACTACTATGTCAGCTGACTGAGCGATTCCTTCTGCTATTTTTAAAGCCAATGCTTTTGTATTCTGATAAGCGGAAACATAGGGAATGAAAACCCGCTGTTTGCCAGGTAAAACGGCACCAAGTGCGGCATATTTTTCGGAGAGGTCCACATATTTTCTCCAGTGACTGCGCAGGATTGGTCCATGTCCGGGGCAGATGACCTTAATCTCAAGTGGTCTTATCTTTTCGATGGCTTTGAGCATGAATTTGCTGAAAGGCTTCATGATTACATCAAAATAATAACGGAATGCATCGTCCCAGTTTCCGACTAAATCATCGAACATTTCTTCTGCACAATAATGTGCACCGAAAGAATCGCAGGTAAATAATACTTTCTCCTCTACCAGGTAAGTGTAGATGGAATCGGGCCAATGCAGATTCGGGGCGCCGATAACCCTGAGTTTTTTATTCCCCAGATCCAGCACATCTCCATCCTTGACCACCCGGTGACGGAACGCTATTCCCAACATGTCGGAAAGATACCTGATGGCATTGCCGCTGCCTATCACGGTGGCGTTTGGGGCTAAAGCCAGCAATTTTTCAAGACAGCCGGAATGATCCGGTTCGGAATGTTCTATAACGATATAGGCTATATCGGCCGGGTCAGTAACCTTGAGAATTTTGGCAAGGTACGTTTCCCAATATTTATCCTTAACAGTCTCAATTATTGTTTTCTTTTCAGCATTGACAAAATAAGAGTTGTAAGTGGTTCCGTATTGGGTCTGCATCACGACATCAAAAGTGATCAGGTCGGGATCGAGAACACCGATCCATTTTACATCAGGAGTTATTTCAAGAACTTTTTGATCTGTCATAAATTAAGAGATAGACTGAGTTTTTAAGTTTTAAATCTGCAACGCTCTTTTCCATGCAGCTGCAGTTTGCAAAGGTATCAATTTCTGTATTTTAAAAAATGAAAACGGGTTCTGCAAATCATGGCATTAAAATTCGAGTGTCATCTGTATGGCATCCGGTTCGTCATCAGAAGGTTTTTCCGGTTTTATAAAATCATCATTTTCCCCGGGCCATGCCGGGCTCACGGCTTCACTATCCGGAAGAACAGCTTCTTCCAATGCCTGTTCCGGTTCCGGTTCAATTTCCGGCTCTTCATATGGCAATGGCTCTGACAGTTCCACGCGTTTGACTGCATAATTGCTCAGTCGCCTGCCTTTAGCTTTAAGACCTTTTACTTCGATAAATTCCGACACATTCACTTCTTCATGGTCCATCGGCTTTTTATTCAGTTTTTCATCAAACTTAAT
>JANNKF010000238.1:0-20838 GCA_031396165.1 Bacteroidales bacterium
ATAAAGATACATTGATTTTCTTCGTTTACCCCGACCCCATGGGGAGCGAAGAAAATCAATTTACTCCCCTTGGGGCTGGGGTAAATAAATTGATTTTCAAGCATTTTGCAATATCTTATTCATGATTGCCGATAGTCATAATTATTAATAATAGATGCCACCAAGACACGAAGGCACAAAGTTTCACCAAGAATTTTCAAAAATACTAATACTTGGTGATTCTTAGTGTTTTGGCGCCCCCGCCCGTACCGAAAAGGCACGTTCGGGCGGGTTGGTGGCAATATAATTATCATTTTAGCGTATTGTTCTTTCTTAGCTCTTTTGCAGCTATACACAAATCCTTATACATCTCTTCTCCGAAAGCCCTTATAAATGGTTCTTTGAGAAACTCGTAAAGATATATTCCCTCTTCTGCACCAGTCGTCCTTCCTCCTGCACAAATAGCAATTTCCTGATAGTTTACAGCCCTGAAGTCTGAATAATATTTTACACGGGCAGGAAACAGATGGCATGACAATGGTTTCTGAAATTTTATTTTCCCGTCCGTCCAGGCCTTTTCAATTCCACACATATAAATATTATCCTTTAGTATAGTGTAGGCACACTCTTCATTTGCAATAAGGGGTGTAACCCTCTCATTTTCAAAGTCGGTTATACTTTTCCCCTGTTTCTCAATTTCAGCAATTCCCTCCGGTCGCAGATAGGGTTTCACGTCAATCCATATTTCTTCGAGAATATGAGCTTCATTTGCACTTAAAGGGGCGCCAGAATCTCCGTATTTGCAGCAGTTGCCAAAACAAAGAGGAAGATTACACCTGAATTTCTTTTCAAGAATGTCAAAACTGAATATTGTATCGTCGATTCGAAGCATATTGAATTATTTCGGATTGCGGATTGCGGATTGCGGATTGTCTTCGCTGAACTCGGCTTCGGATCGGTTGAGGATTAAAAAGAGAAAAATCCGAAATCGAAAATCCGAAATCCGAAATTCCATTAAACCAGAATTTTCCCCGTCATATCCTTCGGTATTGTCACACCCATTATTGTAAGTAATGTGGGGGCAACATCCGCCAGGATCCCTTCATTTATCTTTTTATAGTGATCGCTTACCAGTATTGACGGAACAGGATTAAGTGAATGAGCTGTATTTGGTGACCCGTCGGGATTAACTGCCATATCCGCATTACCATGATCAGCTATAACCAACACATCATAACCATTGTCGTGAGCTGCTTTAATTACAGCTCCGGCACACTCATCCACAGTTTTAATAGCTTTTTCAATTGCTTCATAAACACCGGTATGGCCAACCATATCTCCATTTGCAAAATTCAGACAGATAAAATCAAACTTGCCGGTTTTAATCTCTTCTATCACAGCATCCTTTACACCATAGGCACTCATCTCTGGCTGAAGATCGTATGTTGCTACTTTTGGTGAAGGGATCATTATTCTTTCCTCATTCTGAAACTTCTCTTCCCTTCCTCCTGAGAAAAAGAAGGTAACATGAGCGTATTTTTCAGTTTCTGCAATCCTCAGCTGGCTCTTTCCAGATGCAGCAAGTATTTCACCAATTGTATTATTGGCATTCTCCTTTGGATAAATAATATGCAGTCCTTTAAATGTTGAATCATACGGCGTCATTGTACAATAATAGAGAGGAATAGTTTTCATACCACACTCAGGCATATCCTTCTGGGTTAAGGCCATTGTGAGCTCTTTTGCCCTGTCGTTCCTGAAGTTTATAAATACAATTACATCTCCCTCTTTTACTTTACCAATAGCATCACCCTTTGAGTCAGTTACAACAATTGGTCTCATAAATTCATCAGTAACTCCTGCATCGTAGGATTTCTGCATTGCTTCAGGAACATTAACTGTTTTGGATCCGATACCACTAACAATCAGATCATAAGCCTCTTTCACCCTTTCCCATCTCTTGTCACGGTCCATTGCATAATATCTTCCGATGAACGATGCTACCGTCCCGTTCGACTTCTTCAGATGCTCAATGAGATTATTCATATAACCAAGTCCGCTACGGGGATCAGTATCTCTTCCGTCACCGAAAGCATGAATAAAGACATTTTTCAGACCATATTCCCGGGTCATATCACACAGATAATAAAGATGCTTATCAAGCGAGTGAACACCTCCGTTGGACATAAGTCCAAGAAAATGCACCTGCTTTTTGTTGTCGCGGGCATAGGAAAATGCATCAGTAAGAACTTTATTATTCCGTATTTCGCCAGTCTTGCACTCCTTATTTATTTTTACCAGATCCTGATATATTACCCTGCCTGCGCCGATATTAAGATGGCCGACTTCCGAGTTTCCCATCTGTCCGTCGGGTAAACCAACATCTTCACCAGAAGCATGAAGCCTTGAGTTTGGATAGGTATTTTTATAATAAGTAATGTTGGGAGTCGGCACCTGACTTATAACATCAGATTTCGATCCATCACCAATTCCCCATCCATCGAGTATCATTAAAAGTGCCTTACTGTTCTTCATATAATATATTGGTATTTAATACATAAACATAAAAGAACGTACCCTTGCTGAGGGCACATATCCGCGTGCAAATTTAGTTAAATTTTGGAAATTAAACATTATGGGTGAATCCCGATTTCATATATCCGCTGATCATTGAAGGAACCTGTTCAATTTGTCAACTCGTAAAGGGTGCCGGGGATCATCCCTCGCATTTATTTTAGTACTTTTATTGGATCTACCTTAATATTATAGGTTTTTTCCGGACAGGATTTTTCCAGAGAAAGATCTTTACCTACATAGGTATTCCATTCATCCTGATTCATATTCCTGGAAACAATATTACATATATCCTTTACAAGATAATCCACGTGTGTTGGACGGCTGATCAGGTTAGGAGAGCCTTGATATGCTCCGGAGATGATGAGCTGACCATCGGCACTGAATTGAATAACCAAGACAAACCCTTCATGATCAGAAATAGTAATTGGCGGTTCCGTAAGGTCTGCAGGATCAGTTATGTTAAATATTTTAAGTGTGTGATCATTACTGGCGGTGGCCATCTGTTTCAACGTTGGATTAAACCTTATATCATTAATAGAGGAGTTATGAGCCTTAACTGCTGAGATTATCTTCCGCTGACTTATATCCCATAATTCAAGATTCCCGTTTGCATCACCCAGCGCCAAAAGATTGTTTTCAGGACTAAATTTTACAACCTTTATATTTTTTAGTGTCGTGGCAGGTTTGAAAGTGTCTCCATTGTTATCGGGATCCCATACAAGAACACTTCCATCGGTGCTTATTCCAGCCAGATAATTTCCGTTGGAGGACAAGTCAATTGAAGTAATCTGTGTTGTACCATTTGTGACATTGATGTTTGTGCGTGCCGCAAGATCCCACTTCAGTACCCTGCCCTCGAGCGAGGCGGAATAGAGGTACTTGCCATCGTATGAGAAGATTAGTGATTTTATTTTCCCCATGCTTCCTTCCAGATCATAACCTGCAATGTTAGGTTTAAGCGGAATCATTTTAATTGTGAAGTTGTTGCTCCCGCATGCCAGCCACGATGCATCGGGACTAACGGCAAGTACTTCTACAATATCTGTACCGGAGTATACAATCTGAAATGTCTGGTCCTTTCCATTCAGGTCCCATTTAAGTATCTGTCCGTCTTCCCCTGAGGTATAGAATTCGTTTTTGCCAGGTACCAGGGCCACACTTTTAATTCCCCCTTTATGACCATTATATGTTTTATAGTTTACACTGCCATACACTTTTGATACGTTATATAAACCTGCGTAAATATCTGCGTCATTGGTAAGACCGTCATTTTTCTTATTGAACAGGTAGGCCTGATAGGCAAGGAGGGTCTGAAGGTCTTTCTGGCCAGCGGTCTGCAACGACTTAATTGACATCACTTTACCAATAGATAGCATTCTGAGTTTTGTCGCTCTCTCTTTTTCGTCTTTTGCCTTTTTTTCATTCTCTTCGGCCAGATTCTTCTGCATGGTTGCTGTATCTTTCTGGTGGTTTGCAATTATTTCGTTCTTCTTTGCAAGCTCAGCGCTAACAACTGCACGCTGTCTTTCCCGTTCAGCATTCTCTTTTTCTCTTTGGGCTTCGATGGTCCGCAAGTTCGCGATTGTAGCACTTGAATCTGCCTTAAACTTTTGTACTTCTGCCTGAACCTTCCTTTCTTCTGCCAGTATTGTCTGCCTGTCCGAAGCAATTTTCTGCACAAATGCGAACAGCATGAATCCGACAGAAATGATGGCAGCTACTCCAAGGATCCCTGCTACGATCTTTGACCTCTTCATCTGCCGCTTCCGGAGCCTGATCTTGTTCTCCTCTTCCTCAACATATGTTTTTTCGCTTGTCCGGAGGTATACCATTGCCCGCTCAAAGGCAGGATTATACCTATGTGCCCAGGTTAGTGTTGGAATATTCTGATTGCGCCAGTTAATGGCAAGCTGAAGATCAGGAGGCCTCCACAGGCTTGTTTTTCCCTGCTGGTACATTGCAGATGCCTCCGACAATCTCATATACATTTGTACAGAAGAGGCCTCATCGTCAACCCATTCATGGAGCCTGTCCCACATACTCATCAGACTTTCATAAGAGAGGTCAATTATTGATTCATCATTTAAAAGCACATTCTCTCCGGGGGTTATAAACGATCGTGAAGCGATCCTGAATTTTTCGACTACCTCGAATAGTTCTTCGCTGCTGCAACCGGCAATGGATTTAATTGTCGTAACTCTTGTTGGATGCCGGGTTCCCTTATTATTTGATCCTTTCTCAGTAATTGTCCTGAACATCATCCCGCAGATCTCTTTACCGGGCAAACTAAGTTCCTCGTATGCTTCATCTGCGTGCAGGGACATTGCATCACTCATTGTACCAACAGAATCGTAATTTACTTTGCTGATGGGTTTGCCGGGCTCGTCTGATTCGCGCCAATGGCTCCAGGTCCTCATCATGGCATGCTGGAGTACAGGCAGCTGGTCGGTTCTGTCACCAATGTCATGCAGAAGAATTTCAACCAGGTTTGGATCTATCCTGGCACCTGCATAGTTTACAGGTCCTTCTATTGCTTCTCTGTAATTTTCAGTTCCCATGTTGGGAACAAGGTAGTTACTGCTATTTATTAATTGCGTTAGTCCCTGATAATGTGCACATTCGCCTATATAATCAGTGCGCATTGCAACTATAATGTAGAGTTCTATACCAGACTGTGTAACAGCACCAACCATGTAATCAACAAACCGTGCAGCAGGTGAAACAACGCCGTCGGTCTTACCAAGTTCGCTGTATCTGAAAAGTTCTTCAAGCTGGTCCACAACCAGAAGTACTTTCTCATCTGATCTGATAATAAATTTCTTTATTGCAGCAGCAATGCCTCCTGTGTTATCATGCAGTTCTGTAAGGATCGAACTTCTGTCTGCCTCCCCTGAGTACCCGTCAGAAATATTTTCAGAAATTGCATCGGCCAGATTACCGAACGGGTCATTGGCGGGTCTGAAGGATATTATCCTCCACGGAGCAGCATTTTTTTCTTTATGGTTTATTACTTTTGGCAGTACACCGCAATAAATAAGTGAAGATTTACCACTTCCGGATGCGCCTATGACAGTTACAAACCTGTTTTTAATTAACTTCTCAAAAACCTCCTCACTCTCTCCTTCGCGTCCGAAAAACAAATCGCTCTCTTCAGGAGCAAAAGGTCTTAGTCCTGGAAAAGGATTGAAATTTTTGTTGTCAAAATGCCCTGCCATAATCTGTATTTACCTTGCTAATCTTTTATTACTATAATCAGGATATCATCGATCTGATTGTTTTTTCCATCAGTCCCTGAAACAAGTATTGTTGTCTTTTCTGAAGTCATTATAAAACTGGTGATACTTCGTTACTGTCTATATATTTCAATACCCCGGACTCTGATTCAGGGTAATGATTCTGGTAATCCTCAACAGCCTCCAGAGAGAGGCAATAATATGTTTCCCTATCTGATATCTGAGCGTTTTCAAAATTATTCATTGAAACAACAGGGTATGTAATCAAAGGATTCACTAATTCCTGGTTGTTCAAAACAGGCCAAATTATACAGCCTTCAGGCAATTTATCAGAACCTGTTCCATTTTTCTTTACATATTTAACAGAAGATGATAACGGCAGCAAATCCTCTTCCGGAATATCTTTAAAACACTTTGAAAGAAACCTGGTTTTCTCAAAAATCAGCTCTTTTTCATCAGTCTCTCCACTAACAATTCCATCGAGTCTCTTTTTTGATTTATCAGAAATCCTTAAGGAGACCGATCTGTAAAGTTCCCTGCTGGATCTGGCAATCAGACGTGCAGACTCTTCCTGAAGTATTACTTCCGGACTGAAAAGCAGCGCTGCCACAGTTTCCGCTATATCGTCGCCGTCAATCTCTTTAAGACTTCTGAGTGCAGAGGCTTTGGTCCAGAGACCTAGCAAATTATAGTCGCGGTTTAAAATATCTTCTACAAGCCTGGTATACTGTGGAACCTCCCCCGGAAAAAACTGATAAAGATTCTTAAGTTTATCTTCATCAGGAACAACATCGAGTAATGAGATCAACTTTGATTTTATAGACTCATCGATAACAATATCCATCATTTCGAGTGCAAAATTTACGCTTTCGACAGTTTCGCACTCCAGGTTTTCTTTAATTTTATTTATTGAACCGCGATCGTAGGTAACAGACAATAGATTAAAAAGAAACGTCCTCCATCTCGACATCTCCTTTTTAATATTTTCCAAAAGTAAGGGATCATTGCTTCTATCGATACACATTTTTGCCGAAAGATTCCATGTCATTATACCAATAGTATCTGATACAAGCTGGTGTAGCCTGCCCTTATCTTCATTTGTTGATTTGAATTCACACTCAATAAGACATTGAACAGCAACCTCTTTCAATATTCTCGAATTCGACCACAGACGTGAGAAAAGGAATGCTTCACTCTCCTTTGTGGAGGCATTGCCAAGAAGTCTGAGTATCATTTTGCTGGTGTTGATATTCCCTGAAGAAACCAGATAAAATCTGATAAGCTCATTTACAGCATCCTTCCCGAACGATCGAAGAACAGAATATGCATCTGGCTCAAGTCCCGTGGCACTTAAGCACTCACATACTTCAGGAATCAGATCTGACAGCCTGAATTTTCCTATAATATATATGGCATGCCTCCTTGCTTCTATTGAATTATCCCTGCAAAGTCTTAAGATCTCTCTGGTTTGTGGCTGTCTTGTTCCTGCAAGCATTTTCTTTGCATTAACGACCTTTTCATCTTCAGTTTTAAGAACATGTCCGTTCTTCTCAATTATAACAGCAGTTTCAGACGACCTCTGTCGCAGATTCTCAGCTATTGAGGCAGTAGCTGCAATCTTCCGGAGCACAGGAACAAGGTTAAGATCATTTGAAATAGCAGAATGATCAATTATTTTTTCAAGATAAAAATTGTTGTTGTCAGGCCCGATAGCGGAATAATTACCTGAAAGTAAATTGAAATAATCTTTCCTGAATGCCCTGTGAGCAGAATACCTATTCATTAGCCAGGTCTTATTATCTGAATCAAAAGAGGTTGAATTATCAGTGCCGCTTGTCTCCAGGGCTTTCCTTATTGAATTCCGGTATTCGGAGTACAATCTGATTGCAACATAGGTCCATAAGATGATTATAAAGATAAGAACGAAAGTGAAATGTATCAGTCTGATAAAGCTTAATGCACCGAGTCCTGCGAGTAAAATACCTGATGTAAGGGCTGCAATTTCATAAACCCTACCATCCATCCCTGACTGTACAGAGTATCTGATCTTTTCATCTATTGTCTGATAGATGACTTTAAATGATGGAAATTCAATGGAGTCTTTGAATGATTTTGAGAATAGTCTGCTCAGAGCCAGTAAAAGGAAAAAGAAAAGAAAACCAGTCATCGATTCGGGTGTGTAACCCATAAACATCCCTGTTACAATTGCTAGTGCCGTAAATCCGGCAACCAGGATTGGTGATATTGCAAGACATGTACGTAACCCATAATTACGGATGAGATAAGGGAAAGCAAACAATTTAACCAGAAGTGTAAATATCATCATGCTCCCGGTAAAGATCCCCAGGAATCCGGCCATATCTTCTTCTGATGGATACTGCTCACGGGTTACAGCCATAAATGAATATTGTACGAAAAATGCAGTTACAACAGAAAGTGCAATGAATAATCCCATTATCCTGGTATAACGATCTTCGCGAAAAACAGACAAAATCGATTTTTTTTCTTTGGATGTTTCAATCTTTTGCTTTGAAGAACCGGTCGCCATCGTGAACCTGAGCCCAATAACCATCTGGATAATTGTCGCTATAAAAATTGAAATGGCGCTGATAAGCAGTATGTTATGTGATTCAAATTTAAATGCAATAAGCACAGGTATAGTATAGCAACTTATTATGACTCCGATAATCAGGCCGGCGTCAACGAGTCCTGATAATCTCTTCCCCTGACTTAAAGTAAACAACCTGCCGGTTGTTCCCCTGAAACCAAGCATTGCGAGGATATTGAGCGGTCCAAGCATTAAAAATACAGTAAATATGATCCATTTTGAGGGAAAGATAATCAGGGCAATCCAGAGAATTACTGTTAATATTGTAACAGCTAACAGGTTCAAAACAGCAAAGTTTTTGAATTTTATTCTGGTCTGCAACCAGGCATAGACAGATGTGAGTATGATTCCGGCAATCCCTGAGACCACATATCCCCTTGCCATCATTTTTTCATCGAAAATGGAGAGGAAAAGTGAGTGTGCACTGATATCAAATGCCCCAAAAAAGATACCCAAAAAGACCGATTGCATCAAAAGAGCCGATACCATGGATTCCTCTTCAGACTTAATTCCAGGGAGGGCGAAAAGCCTGTCTCTCATTTTTTCCGCATTACAAATTAAAGCACACTAAATTAACAATTTAAAATTAATTGTATGGTACACTAACCAATATTTTGGGATTCATTCTGACAGAAGCCCTGAAAAATGGGACTAAAAATATGTCTGGTCAGATTTGATATCTGTACCTGATAGTGGTAACCAGGTTTTTCATATCGGGACTGAATCCTTCTACTACCAGGTCTGCTTTGTTATACCACTCTTTCCGCGAATGCAGCGTGTTTTCAATAAAGGCAAGCAACTCATCCTTTCCCAGGTTTTTTATCAACGGCCGCTCTCCTTTTGAATCAGCCAGCCTCTTGCAAAGCTGGTCAGGAGTGAGTTTCAGATAGACAGTAAAACCTGTTTTCAGCATGAAATCCATATTATCCTCAAAGCATGGGGCCCCTCCTCCGGTCGATACAATGGTATCTGTCTTGTATTCAAGGCTTTTCAATGCTTCTGATTCAATCTTACGGAAATATTCTTCCCCGTGCTCCGAAAAAATATCGGGGATACTCTTACCTGCTTTTTCTTCAGTAAGTATATCGAGATCCAGAAAGTTCCAACCGAGTTCTGCAGCCAGCTCTTTCCCGGCAGTTGTCTTACCGCTTCCCATGAAACCAATGATATATATTTTCCTTGAGCCGGGCATCACAACTCCAGCTTCATTTGCGCAGGATCCTCATGGATAATCGGATGAGGGGTTTCCTTTTCCGGTTTATCCTCAGCAGGTACAACAGCATCCTTAATAACAACAGGTTCTATTTCCTGAATATTGTCAACCATATAGCTGGTCAGTCTCTTCCCTTTAGCTTTGAAACTTTTCACACCTATAAATTCTGCAACTTCAATAATCTCATTCTCCCTCTCCTTATTCTTCCCTCCAAAACGGATTTCAAAACGCGGATATTCAACTTCAGTTAAACTGATCAGTTTCGATTCAGGGTCCTCATTTATAAAACATTGTGGTTTCTCAGACTCTTCTACTGTGAAGCGTTTCACATAATAAAATTTCTGTTCTGCATCCCAGTAAACAACGGAATATACTTTCCCCGGATTGAATTTTTCTATAATGAGAATATTATCTTCAAAATGATTTGAGAGGTCAAATCCGGCAATACGGAAGTTACCGTTTTTTGTTATAACCAGGATTTTGTCATCAGAGCTGAACTCCCCCAGGAATGGACCTCTTCCGTCAACATTTAGCCTGAAGACCGCATCGTCGAACCAAATCTTCCTTCCACCAAGGGTTGAAAGTCCTTTCTCCTTTAGAGCAACCTTATGTACTGCATTCTTAGTCAGAATGTTACCCATCGATGATTTTCCCTTTATGGCCATCTGTCCGAAATCGAATTCAAAGACCAGCTTCTTCAGACGTGCCTTTGGCTTATGATGGACCTTAATGACCTCTGCCTCCCCGTTAGGATTGACGCTCAAATAGACTATTTTGGAACCTGCTGTTCCCCTGGTAAGATTATATTCCTTATCGCGGGTAAGTCCTGAAATGGCACATCTCTTGGCAAGGAGCGGTCCGTCTTTACCATCCTGATATACGATGTTGTATATTGTACGTTCATCATTCTTGAGGAATACCTGTGCGTATTGTATGTCGCTACCGACAAAAACTTTATCAGCTACTTTCGTTATCTGGTAAACCCCATCCCTTCTGATGGCAATTACATCGTCAATATCTGAACAGTCACAAATAAACTCGTCTTTTTTAAGACCTTTGCCTATAAAACCCTCTTTAAAATTGACATACAGTTTTGCATTGTTGGCCACTACTTTTGTGGCTTCAATTGTGTCGAAACTCCGGAGCTCCGTCTTTCGTTCCTTACCCTTGCCATATTTCTTCTTAATCTGCCTGAAGTAGTTAATGGCAAATGGAATTATGTTATTTAGGTGATTCTTAACCTCTTCAAGTTCAGTCTCCAATCCCTTTATATGCTCATCTGCTTTTTTTACATCAAATTTTGAGATCCTCTTGATCTTTATCTCGGTGAGCTGAATAATATCTTCCCTGGTAACTTCCCGCAATAACAATTTCTTGAACGGATCGAGTCCTTTGTCGATTGCTTCAATAACTGCTTCCCAGGTCTCGCATTCCTCGATATCGTGATAAATCCTCTCTTCAATAAATATTTTTTCGAGAGACGACATGTGCCATTCTTCGTGCAGTTCGGATTTTCTGATTTCCAGTTCGGATTTCAAAAGCTGAACGGTTCTGTCGGCAGAGTGTTTTAGAATGGAGCTGACACCCATAAAGGAGGGCTTGTTATCAACAATTACGCAGGTATTGGGCGATATCGAATATTCACAATCGGTAAGTGCATAGAGTGCGTCAATTGTTTTATCAGGTGAAACACCCGGCACAAGATGAACCATTATCTCAACATTTGCCGCTGTATTATCATCGATCTTCCTGATCTTTATCTTCCCCTTTTCATTAGCCTTAATAATAGATTCAATGAGAGTTGTAGTAGTTTTTCCGAATGGGATCTCGGTGATTATAAGGGCCTTTTTATCAACTTTTTCTATTTTAGCCCGTACTTTTATTACTCCGCCCCTCTGTCCATCGTTATATTTTGAAACATCAACCATTCCGCCAGTAGGGAAATCGGGATAGAGCACAAATTCGTTGCCCTGCAAATAATCTATGGTTGCATCAATGAGTTCATTGAAATTATGCGGAAGAATTTTTGATGCAAGACCAACAGCTATTCCTTCTACACCCAGGGCGAGAAGAAGAGGAAATTTAACAGGAAGAGTAACAGGTTCCTTGTTTCTGCCATCGTATGATAATTTCCATTCTGTGGTCTTGTGATTAAACACAACCTCGAGGGCAAATTTTGAAAGCCTTGATTCTATATATCTGGGTGCTGCAGCTCCATCACCTGTAAGGAGGTTGCCCCAGTTACCCTGTGCATCAACAAGCAGATCTTTTTGCCCGAGTTGCACGAGTGCATCGCCGATTGAGGCATCACCATGAGGGTGAAACTGCATGGTGTGACCAATAATATTTGCTACCTTGTTATAACGACCATCGTCCATCCTCTTCATAGAGTGAAGGATACGCCTCTGGACCGGTTTCAGTCCGTCGTGAAGATGTGGTACAGCTCTTTCAAGAATTACATATGAAGCATAGTCCAGAAACCAGTCCTGATACATGCCAGACAACGCTGTTACGGAATGAAGCGCAATTGGCCCCGATGGAGCTGCTTCCTTTCCTTCTGCATTGTTTATATCAAGTTCTTCTTCTTCCATTTATAACACTGTCCTTCTTTAATATTCCTTTTTTTCCTCGTCAACAATGTCTTCTTCAATTCTGAGGTTCTCAATAATAAAATCCTGTCTGTCAGGCGTGTTCTTGCCCATAAAAAATTCAAGAAAACCGTTTACTGAGTCATTCTTTTTCATTCTGACCGGTTCAAGCCTCATATCCTTGCCTATAAAGTTCTTGAACTCATCCGGAGAGATCTCGCCAAGTCCCTTGAACCTTGTTATCTCAGGATTTGGACCGAGGGCTTTAATAGCTTTTGATTTTTCGTCGGGTGAATAACAATATCTTGTCTCTTTCTTATTTCTTACTCTGAAAAGTGGTGTCTGAAGGATATAAACATGCCCCTTTCTTACCAGGTCGGGAAAGAACTGAAGGAAAAATGTAAGCAAGAGCAAACGAATGTGCATTCCGTCAACATCGGCATCGGTAGCAACCACTACATTATTATATCGCAGGTTTTCTATCCCATCCTCTATATTCAGAGCGGCCTGAAGCAGGTTGAATTCCTCATTTTCGTAAACAATTTTCTTGGTAAGTCCGAATGAATTGAGCGGTTTGCCCCGAAGACTGAAAACAGCCTGTGTCTCTACGTTTCGTGATTTGGTTATTGAACCGCTTGCCGAATCGCCCTCGGTTATGAATAAAGTGGAATCAAGTTTATTGTTATCGTTTGTGTTGTAATGTGCCCTGCAGTCACGAAGCTTTTTGTTATGGAGGCTTACTTTTTTTGCCCTGTCTCTTGCAAGTTTTTGTATTGAGGAGATAGCTTTTCTCTCCTTTTCAGAGTCCTGAATTTTTCGGAGAATAATTCTTGCAGTTTCCGGGTTTTTATGTAGATAATCGTCCAACTGCTTCTTAATGAACTCACTGATAAAGTTTCTTACGGAAGGACCCTCGGGCCCCATATCTTTTGAGCCGAGTTTGGTCTTCGTCTGCGATTCAAATATTGGTTCTTCGACCTTTATACTTATTGCCGCAATTATTGAGGATCTTATGTCTGACGGATCAAAGTCTTTTTTGTAAAAATCACGAATTGTTTTTACTATAGCCTCACGGAAAACAATCAGGTGAGTTCCGCCCTGGGTTGTATTCTGACCGTTTACAAAACTGTAATAATCTTCACCGTAGGAATAGCCGTGGGTAAAGGCCAGTTCTATATCCTCTCCTGTAAGATGAATTATCGGATAAAGGCCTTCCTTGCTCATGTTCTCATTTAGAAGATCAACAAGACCGTTCCTGGAAAAGAACTTATTCCCGTTAAAGTTTATTATCAGTCCGGCATTAAGGTATACGTAGTTCTTCAGCATGGTATCTACGTACTCCGAAATAAAGTAGTAGTTACCAAACATTCCCTCATCGGGTTTGAAAATCACCTCAACACCGTTTTCTTCGTTTGTAGGAATTACAGGGTAATCGTTTATAGTTACACCATGTTCAAATTCAGCAGCCTTAGCCTGACCATCGCGTATCGACCTGATAACAAAATTGCTCGATAATGCATTTACTGCTTTTACGCCCACACCATTCAGCCCGACAGATTTTTTGAAGGCTTTGGAATCGTACTTTGCTCCGGTATTCATTTTGGAAACCACATCGAGCACCTTCCCAAGAGGAATACCACGGCCATAATCGCGGATCCGTACTTCTTTCCCATTAATAGTGACATCGATCCTTCTTCCATTGCCCATCAGGAATTCATCAATGGCATTATCCATAACTTCCTTGAGCAGAACATATACGCCATCATCCTGCGAAGAACCATCGCCAAGCTTACCGATATACATACCGGGCCTCAGCCTGATATGTTCTCTCCACTCAAGGGTTTTAATATGTTCTTCTGAATATCCAACTGACATTTTGCAGAATTTTGCGCAAAGATAAGTAATTAGACGGGCCTATTCATGTCAATTTTTCAACAATCAGTGTGAATTTTATCACACAAGAGGACGTAAAAAGTTGAATATTAAAATATTTAGCAGGCATGGGGGCAATTAAAAATGAGCTGAAAATGTTGATAAATGTGATATAAAGGCGTCAGGCGTCAGGCGTCAGGCGACAGGTGGGAGGTGTCTGGCTTCCGACTTCGGTCTTCCGACTTCCGACTAAAATTTATACTTGAATCCCACAGTCAGAATCTGTGTTTCATAATAGTTCTCATAAACAGCAGTAAAGCCTTCGCCTTTGATATCCTGCCTGATTCCAAAATCGTTAAAAATATCGCTGAAGGAACAGGTAAGCTCCCCTTTGCTTTTGAGAATTTTCTGTTTTATACCAATATCAACTGACGATCTGGCGGCCTGTGTACCCTGCGGAATGTTCCTGGGAGTATAATAAAGTGTTGTTAACTGGAGCTGGGTATCTTTGAATATCGTAAACTGATTATTCAGCTTAAGATCTGATGAATTATCCCTGGTTCTTTCTATCGAGAACGGTCTTTCATAAGGAAAGAGCAGAATCCCCTCATAGGCATTAATAATATTAGAATACCAGTTGAAACTGCCTGTAAGTTTCCAGAATTTTGTAATTGTTTGGTTTAAAATAAATTCCACACCAGAATTCGTTGCACTCCCCACATTACTATATATTTTATTTACAATTTTATAGGTAGTATTGGTAGTATCAACACTATAAATTCTTGTGAAGGGGTCTTTGATTGAACGATAATATCCCGCGAGCGATAATGATCCGTTAATCCAGCGGAGTTTATAAGCCAGTTCCCAGGTATTGGTGAATTGCGGCCGTAGATAAGGATTTCCGACTTTCAGCAATTCCGGATCATCATACTTTGGAAATACTCTTAACTCAGGCTCACCGGGTCTGTCAACCCTCTTGTTAAAATAGGCTGACAGGCTGTTATTCTGGTTTATTTTATATGATAAACGGATGTTAGGATAAAAGTTGAAATAGTCATACGAATCATTCCCGGGATAATAAATATTTGCCGGTGACAGATCATAAAAAACTTTAGTGTACTCTGCCCGCAGACCCGCTTCCACTTCAGTCTTTCTTGACTCGTACACCCAGTTGCCATAGCCTGCATATGTATCTTCGCCCCAGTCAGATCTGTCACCCAAACCGGGATAAATAATTGTCTGCGCTCCGTTTCTGACAGTATATGTAACAGGTAATCTTCTGGCCTGCAGCTTCATGCCGGCTTCCAACCGTCCGCTCTTTAAAGGTTTTATATAATCAACAATCAGGTTTGTCGTATTTTCAATTGCCAGGATATGAGTATAATCATCAGAAATCCTTATCGAAGAACTGTCATTCAGATGATATGCCTCGTCTTCCCAACCCTTTGTATATTGGACACTTGCATTCAACTCATGACCAGGCTCCGTAAATTTATGTTTATATGCCAGCGAATAATTCATGAAGCCTGTTATTTCATATTCAAGCCATGTCCAGTACCTGTATCGGGAAGAGTTAATTGAATTGATATAAGGTACCTGAGCAGAATCGTGGTGACTTTCATAGTCATAGATCATTGAAAAAGTCATTGAGTTATTTTCATTAAAATTCAGATCAGCACCTCCTTTGAGAATATAATGGGTTTGTTTTCGGTTTTCAGGTACCTGTGAGGCTGTTACGTCGCCATTACTGTATGTCCTTGTGGTAAATTCATTATTAGGCAACCTTCTCTGATTCAATACTTCTGACTGCAGAAACAGATTAAGTTTCCCTGTTCTGTAGTTCAGATTCAGACCCGGAATAATTTTGTGATTGTACTTAAAGCTCCCAAGGTCTGTTGGCAGATCACTCTTTCGTCTGGATAGAGCTCCTAGTCCAAGTGCCAACCCGGCTTCTCCGTTCAGGCCTGCTTTGTTTTCCTTCCTGTAAATAATATTAATGATGCCGGCCATACCTGCTGCATCATATTTTGCAGACGGGTTATTTACAATCTCAATTTTTTCAATATTGGAAGCAGGTATTGAGGAGAGCCCTTTCTGGTTTCCATAACCTGTAAGGCTCGACTGCTTACCATCGATTAGGATAGTAACTTTATCACTTCCACGAAGTTCCATTTTACCTTCCTGGTCAACAGTTATTCCCGGGAGGTTTCTCATAACATCAAGTACCGATCCTCCTGTTTGTGAAATATTCCCTGCTATATCAAAACTTTTCTTATCCAGACCTGCTGAAACAAGATTTTTATTTTCAGCAATCACAACTTCATTCAGCATGGCAGATTCAGGTTCCAATTCAACTTTGCCAAGATCAAAATTTTTATTAAGCCGTCCAATCAGAATTGGGATCTTTAGTGACGAATAGCCTAAATATGAGCAGTTTACAAAGTATTCGCCCTGTGGAATGGCAGTTATTGTAAAGTGCCCCGTCTCATCTGTCATTGCACCGGTAAGAAGTTTTCCGTCGGAACTGTTTATTATTGATACCGAAGCAAATGACAGTGGCAAGGAGGTGGTTTTATCCAAAATCCTGCCTGAAACAATAGCATCTCCCTGGCTAAATATTCTGGTAAATAAAAATAGAAATATTATCGATCCGGCTACCCTTTTCATACTATTATTAATTAGACACTCTATAGACAATTTACATTGTTAGTTTGTTCCATTTTCAAATTATCAAATTATATAATTTTCAAATTTATCTCAATCAAGAATCCCCATCTGTTTCATAAGTAATGCCGCATTCATCTTCTTTGTGATCCCCTCCTGAAGTTTATAACTGAACAGGATTGACTCCCCTTCAATTTCAATTTCAAAACACATATTTGATATAGATTGTGGGAAGTCCTTTTCCATCTCACCAACTGAAGTATCGTGAGTTGCTATCAGGCCGGTTCCTCCCAGTTCTATCATCCTCCTGAGGAACATTTTGGAACCCATACTCTTGTCTGCTGAATTTGTACCCTTGAGAATCTCATCAAGAATGAAAAATACAGGCTCATTGTTCTCAAACATCGTTTTCAGATTTTTTATCCTTTTAAGTTCAGCATAAAAATATGACTCATTATCAGACAATGAATCAGTTGTACGCATGCTTGTGAAAAGTTTAAGTGGAATAAAATCCATTCCTGCCGCACAAACCGGAGCGCCGCACATGGCCAGAATATAATTCACGGCTATCGTCCTGAGAAAAGTACTTTTCCCGGCCATATTCGCTCCTGTTATTATACAAACAGAACCTCTCTTTTCTAAAATAAAATCATTGCATACTCTCTTCTCTTCAGCTATAAGCGGGTGACCAAGAGCTTTGGCAGAAAAAATTATACCGGAATCAGAGATCGCCGGAAAAGAAAATTCAGGATTATTGTATGCAAAATTCCCAAGTGAAATAAAAGCATCTGCCTTACCGATCATTTCAAGCCATTTTGGGAACTGCTCATGATACTCCGATTTCCAGTTTTCAAGTCTGGAAATACAATGATAATCCCAAAGTAATAAGCCATTAAAAGCAAAGCTGACAAGAATGTTCATCCTGCTGTCGAATGACTGTATAAGCCGGCTTAGTTTCTTAACTGAAACTGAAGCAGACATATTACTTCCCGACATATTTAGTTTTATAACCTTCAATCCTTCCGATACAAATTCCTCATTTTCAAACATCTTCAATAAAGCATTCATCGACGACAGATAGTCAAACTTTTTTGAGAGTGCAGAATGTATTCTGTTTGTATTTTTCAGGCCAAGGGTGATCCAGAACAGGTTAGCCAGGAAAAAGAAGGTGAAAACAGAATAATGCAATAAGCCGGAAATAACAAGTATCAGAGAAATAATAGTAATTAAAGGGAGTATCCATATAAGAATCCGGGTAGTAAGGGAGGAGCTGATTGTCGACCTTTCATTCATCCAATTCAAAAGACCTGAGATCTTATCTTTTTCGACCGGGGTTTTCATACCGGAAGCCAGAAATTCGTGAGTCCATTTATTTTTACCGGCAAGTTCTTTTATGGTCTCCTGCCTTGTCAGGAAAAAAGAAGTGAGTGAATAAGGATCTGACAACCAGCCAGCAAGAATCTCCCTGCCATAACCGGTCACGGTTCTGTTGATGTATTGAAAAAGGGAGGATGTTCCGAAAAGATCAACATCATACGAAAAATCATGATGCACATTTAAGTATTCACTTCCCGCCTCAAAATGTGAATAATCGCCGCCTAAAGAATCAGCTTCATTTTTGTTTATTTTTGCCAGATTTTCAAAAAATTCTTTTTTAACAGTGTGTTCAGAGTAAAGCTTAAGCAGGTAGAGGAAGATGATTATCACTGCCAGGAAAAAAAACGTTCCTGCCGGTTTGTTTTGGTAATAAATAAGCCATGAAAGGACCAAACCTCCTGTAAATGAGAATAATCTGGCAAGTGAAAGTCTAAAAAGTATCTTCTCTTCCTTATCTTTCAGTGTGTTGAAATTTTTTGCGGAAGAAAGGTAATTATCTATTAAATGCTGTTTCATACTTTTCTGATCAAATTATTACTGCACGAACCTTCATAACACTTGTAGTGTTATAAAAATCGGTACTTTTCATATCAAAATCCCAGGTCCACTCTTCATTTAAAATACCAGCTGGAAAATCCGCAACTAATGTAGCAATGGAACTTATATTGCCTGACTTGTCCGAAGAATCCTCAGAAATATCCGAAATCAGCACTGATCTGTGTTTCATCAGAAAGGAGATGTGTTTTTTCTGTATCTCATGCCTGAACCGGGAATACTCATCTTCTTTTATATTGGCTCTCTTTTTCAGGAATCCGACAAGTAACGATTCAAGCTGTGTCAGGATGTTCAGTGAAATTACCAATCCGGGTTCAAATTCAGGGCTGTACTCTGAAATAATTATATCACTCAGGGATTTCATTTTTTTAATAAACGAATACTTCGATGCTTTATTCCAAACTTCTTTAATGAGTCCGCCGGTTATATCGTCCGCAATAAGCTCCACATTCTGAAGGCCCCCCGCCTGTTTAATAACCTCGGGAGGATGTACTATATCGATCAGACTGACATTGATTCCTCTCTCAATAATCTCTGCAAGAGGCAGTTCCATAAGCCAGCCGCTTCCCAGCACACTTATTTTATCAGGACAATAATGATCAATAGCTTTCAGGATAAAACTTCTGCAACGGGCCAGATGTTCATCCCAGCCTCCTTCCTGTTTAAGATGACGGCAGATCAGTCCGCTCTGGTATTGATAATAGCCCAGCCTGGTAAGTACCCTTCGGTATTCACTTGAATGTGTCACTCCTCTTCAGGTTGATTTCGTAATTCTTTTAAAGTGTTACTCATTAATTGACTGAATTT
This sequence comes from Bacteroidales bacterium, assembly GCA_031396165.1. Classification (GTDB taxonomy): domain Bacteria; phylum Bacteroidota; class Bacteroidia; order Bacteroidales; family VadinHA17; genus LD21. The sequence continues at coordinate 19,474 of JANNKF010000238.1, forward strand.
AAGAGCAAGCTCTTCAGGATTGATAGTATTGAATGTTTCAGGCATCACAGGATCGAGTACTCTCATCTTTATCTGATGACCCGAATTAAAGATAAGTCCGTGTTTTGGCAGAATGCCTCCAGTACCGTCTATTATCACAGGCAGAATTGGAACCCCGGCCTGAATAGCCAGCTGGAATGCACCTCTTTTGAAAAACCCTATTTCATTATCAGATGAACGCGTCCCCTCCGGAAACAACATTATTGATCTGCCTCCCTTCAAACACAAAAGTGCCTTTTCGAGCATCACTGCCTTACTTTCCTCATTTCCCCTGTTTACAGTTATATATTCAGCCATTCTTAAGTACCATCCGAGAAATGGCAATTTCATATTTTCAATTTTAGAAATCCATTTGTAATCATATCTGAGGCTGTTCAGAAAGAGTATATCAAGAATTGACTGATGATTGGATATTACCACATAGGTTGTTCCAGTGATAGCTTTCCTGCGTCCCTCAGTTTTTATGCTCCATAATGGAATAATTCTTGTAAGGACAAGACTCTGGTAAGCGAGCAACCTGTGTATTATAACCCTCTTGCTGTCGAATGGCAATACGAGTACCCCTATTATAAAGGTAGCAGGGAACAGTATCACCATAAAGCAAATACCTATAATCCAGACTATACCAGACTTAATTATATCCATAATTCTCAAATATACTTAGCGCACTTTGCGCCTGCTTAGCGTCCTTTGTGGTTAAAAAATGGTTCAAATTCAACTTAAAAGAAATTATAAACTATATTTTTAGCATCCTTTATATTTTCTTCCTTAAAAACTTCCATAAGATCTTCAACCATATGTTTTCTATCAATAAGTTTCCCGGCAACTTTAGCCAGATCTGAAGAACCCTCCAGTATGCAGTCACGGATAGTACCTTCCGACACATACAACCGGCAGGATACCGGCTTCCCCTTAAACTCAAAATTGTTATCAAACCGGTATTCCGGACCATAGGCCCAGTTCCATTCCCATGTTCTGTATCTGGTATCGGCAATCCCCAGAACTTCCCTGGTCTCGGTTTCTGTTAATTCATAACTTATCGTTTCAGGTATGTTATTCATGAAATAATCCATCATAGCCGATCTGAACTCAAATATATCCTTAAACTGCGGAAGAACGGTATTAAGATTTGTAACCGGCGAAGGATTTGATACCACCGCTTTTGATGTATAGCATGATGGATCCCTTCTCAGAGTATTTCCAAGGACATTTAATGAGCTGCTGAAAAGCAGAGTGCCATGGTGAAGTACCCGGTTGTGATATACATGTTCTGCATTTCCGGAAATCTTTAACCCTTCAACTTTCAGATCGTTCTTACCCTCAAAG
>JANNKF010000250.1:0-2001 GCA_031396165.1 Bacteroidales bacterium
GGTGAAACCTGTTCTCTACTCTACCCCTAGGTTCCTCCTGCTCCCGCCCCCCCCATTACTGCTCCAGGCAATTTCAATACAATTACTGACCTTTTTTGACTGTCCATTCGGGGACATTTTTTAAATAATTTTTAACGTAATCTCTACCCATTGTCTCAAACTCTTTGATCTTCGCGGTAAGCACGAATTCTTCACCCAAACAGGCCACCATATCTTTCATAAGCGCTAAAGGAGCAAGCGCTTTTGTCTTTAAAAGCAGTGCAAAATAGTACGGACGATTATTTAATAAATTGAATAGTCGCAAAATTGAACAATAAAAGCGAGCCTTATCCTCGTTTAAGTGATTAAGATAAGGGTTGCCTCCGAGGAACGAAAGATCGTTCTTGAATTCGTCATAACTGAATAAATAACTACCATAACAATCTGGATGAAGGGAATATTTTGTTATGTGTAAATTATCTCTCTCCTGCTCGAATGAATCGGTGCCTGGCATGTGATAAAGGGGGTGAATAGCACATATATTGGCGCCTTTTACAGGCAACGTGTCTTGATCCGTATTGGCTATGAATTGATCAAGCTGTTCCATTTTCAGACCTGTAGCGCATTCGATAGCAAAACGCATGGTATTGTCTATATCATCTTCGGTTTCATTCGGAAACCCAACAATAAAACTTCCAATCAGAGATATTCCGGTTGTGTTAAAGACCTGAAGCTTTTTGAAAGCAGCTAAAGAATTAACAACCTTCCGAATCGATTTCTGCGCGTTAAGGTTCGGCGTTTCAAATCCGGTGAAAATCAGCTTACAGCCAGCTTTTGACAGCAAGCCGGCCATATCATCCGACAGCCGATCAAGCCGGGAATAACATCCCCATGATAAATCAACACTTTCCTTTATCAATGTCTCAGAAAAGTTTTTTAGAAAGCTCTCTTCAAGGTTGTCTTGAGTGAAGAAACTGAAATTGCCACCTCTTCCCGCAAGATACTTCATCTCTTCTATTATTTCTGATACGGGACGGTAACGGACGGTGCCTTCCCACATCTTTGCGGGGGCGCAAAATGAACAGCAATGAGGACATCCCCGACCAGATTCTATCAGAACAAAGCCGGGATGAATATATGGGTTCTTTTTGTTGTGAGTGATGTAATCTTCTACTCGCACCAGTGAGTAATCCGGGAAAGGTATCGGTTCATCCTTGTCCAAAAAACGCCTGGTATTTTCGAGCACTTTCCCGTCTTTTCGATACACGACAGATGGAACATCAGAAAAATCTCCGTGACTGAGTGCTGCTGGAATTAGATATTTGAGAACAGTCTCCCCTTCTCCTTTAACAACGACATCAATGTTCACACACCGTTTCAAGGCTTCATTAGCTTGAAGAGTCGGACCGACACCTCCAACGACGATAAGGCACGATGGCAGTTCATTTTTGATTCTTTCCGACAAATTCAAGACCACTATATGATTGACCCCGTGTACGGTAAAAAGAAGAATGTCGGGGTTTTTTTCAAGAATCAGATCGCATGACTGCCGGTAAAAATTTTTATCATCTGAAAAAAAACCTTGTTTGAGCATGAGATCAAGATCAACAACTTCATAAGAGAAGTTGTAGCCTTCTTCCAGTATTTTTTTCAGGCAAGTTCCCAATACTAACAAAGGTAAGGGTACAAAAGCCGTCTTGTTTACATAAATAGAAACCGGTGGGTTGACTAACAATATTTTTTTCACTTTTTATAACCTCACTTAATACTAGGGTGTTTATGTAGATACAATAATTGAATCAAAGCCGGTATTTTGGTATAAATATTTTCGTACAATTATCTTTTTGAGGATTTGAAATGATGCTAGTTCCATCTCCTTGTACTTCAAAAATAAGCCACCTTTCATAACGGAACGTGTTGTTATTAATCATTGAAACCGGCTATTGTCAAACAAAAACAAGCGGGCTCATACCGCATAATACCAATTTCAAATCAAGGATGAAATCAAGGCGGCGAGGATTG
>JANNKF010000354.1:0-2443 GCA_031396165.1 Bacteroidales bacterium
CGTCCGACAGTGGGTTGACCAGCCGCAGCGCGACCCGGCGCGGATCGTCGGCCGGCAGCCCCAGGTCGTCGTGCCGGGACGGCGCCACGAATGGGCTGGCAAAAGACCAGGTTTATGCAACAGCCGGAAAAGCATTTCTCGATGCCCCTTTTAATAGTCCTGCATTTGTACGTTATGAAAGTATCCTTGCCCTGGCTTTCACCCACATGCCTGAATTCAAAGCTCCGAAATTTGACACAAAAAAATCTGAAAGGATCTATGAATACCGGAGTTATGAAAGCGGAACGGAAGTAAAAGCTGCAAAAAAGATTCACATGTTCAATGAAGGTGGTGAAATGAAGATTTTTGAAGCAATTGGCGCAAATGCAGCATTTTATGCCAAAGTGATTATGGGGAGTCAGATGCCAAGACTTATCTATATGACAACCTATGCAAACATGAAAGCACATGATGATTGCTGGGCTGCTTTCAGAAATCATCCCGACTGGAAGAGACTTTCAGGTATGGAAGAATACAAGAATTCTACATCAAAAACAAGAGCTTACCTGCTCCATCCAACTGATTATTCTGATTTTTAGAGAGAATATCTCTGTGTAACCCCGCCCGACTGAACGTCGTGAATCCTATAACGAAAGTTTTACTTCAGTCGTTCGGGCGGGTCTGTGCTTCTCTGTGCTACTCTGTGTCAGTTCTTAAAGAATTATTACACAGAGGTACACAGAGAAGTCACAGAGAGTCACAGAGAAAACAAATCAAACCGTAATGTTGATTTTCGAGATAGCATCTTCTATTTCGGCATCTGACAGGGAGTGATCGGGCAGATTATTCTCAAAATACTTCTCATAGGCTGAAATATCGAAGTGGCCATGACCGCTCAGGTTAAAGAGGATGGTTCTTGGAATTCCCTCAATGTCAGCCTTCCTGGCCTCATCAAGTGCCCCGGCTATAGCATAAGTCGATTCAGGAGCGGGAAGAATTCCTTCGTTTCTGGCAAACAGGACACCAGCTTCAAAACACTCGCGTTGCAGTTTTGCTTTCGCCTCAATTAATCCGTCCCTGAGAAGCTGACTGACAATAACACCTGCCCCGTGATAACGCAAACCTCCTGCATGGATCTTCTCCGGGATATAATTATGTCCAAGGGTAAACATTGGAAGGAGCGGAGTCATACCTGCAGAATCGCCAAAATCATACATGAATTTTCCTTTTGTTAGTTTCGGACATGAAGCAGGTTCTACTGCTACAAGCCTGATATCCTTCTTGTTGAGTAGCTTTTCACGAAGAAATGGGAAAGCTATTCCGGAAAAGTTTGAACCTCCGCCGAAACAGCCGATCACAACATCAGGATAATCTCCTGCCTTGTCCATTTGTATCAATGCTTCCTGACCTATAATTGTCTGGTGAAGGCTGACATGATTAAGCACGCTGCCCAGGGCATATTTTGTGTATGGATCCTGCGAAGCTATTTCCATAGCTTCTGAAATTGCTATGCCCAGGCTTCCGGGTGAATTGGGATCCTGTTCGAGAACTTTTCTTCCATATACAGTCATTGAACTTGGTGAAGCGAGTACCTTGGCGTTATATGTATTCATTAAGAGTTTCCTTCCAGGTTTGTTATCGTAACTCACCCTGACCATAAAGACGAGCAGTTCGATGCCAAAATAATTACAGGCAAAACTCATTGCAGAACCCCATTGGCCGGCACCTGTCTCAGTGGTGATCCTCCTTACACCTTCCTGTTTATTGTAGTAAGCCTGGGGAATAGCAGTATTGGCTTTATGAGAACCCGAATAATTGCCGCCTTCATATTTGTAATAAATTTTGCTTTTTGTGCCAAGCGCCCTTTCAAGGTTTTTTGCTCTGAAAAGCGGGGAAGGACGGTAAGTCCTGTAAAGGTCGAGAACCTCATCAGGTATGTCAATATATCTCTCGGTGGAGACCTCCTGTTTTATAAGTTCCATCGGAAATACAGCTGCAAGATCCTCTGGTCCGATAGGTTGTTTTGTGCCCGGGTGAAGAGGTGGCATTGGCTTATTTGGCATATCCGCCAGCAGATTATACCATTGCCTGGGCATCTCATTTTCGCTTAAAATAATCTTTCTGATCGTTTCCATTTTCTTTGATTTTTATAGTCCGGTTAAAATTTTGCAAAAAAAAAGCACACTGTGAACAGTGTGCCTATATAATTAAATATCTTTATTGTTATATAACGGCTTGTCTCACAGCATCAACTGAAGAGCTGCGCCAAGACCAGATATAAAGCATTGTTGTTTTCATTCTGACAAAAATAATTAAAAATTTAAAATATCAACATAAAAAGAATCTTTTTCCAAAAATTAATAGTCTTTGTAATTGTTGAGTCACTAATCGAAATCAAATCCTCTTCTTTTCCTTATTTCTTCTGGACGACTCACGACTCACGATTCACGACTCACGACTTCTG
>JANNKF010000467.1:0-3781 GCA_031396165.1 Bacteroidales bacterium
AGTGACTAGAGTGACTAAAGTTATAAAACTTTCTGGTAAAATTTTCTTCAACTTTAAGTTCTTCGGACTTTAGGCACTTCGAACTTCTTCTATTCTATATTTCTAGCATCAACATTTATCTTCAGGATCCATTTACCATCCTTTAGGTTATATGAATCAGTTGAATAATCGGGACCATAGAACTGACGGTCATTTACTTCAGTAGTTTTAAATGGTACAAGATGGTCAAATACAATTGATTCATCAGAAGCAAACCTGAGAGTCATTGTAGCTAAGGCAGAGTACTCCATAACCGCTCTGTAACTCAGCTGTTCGCCGGCTACAAACCATTTTCGTCCAAATATCAGTGAACCATCATCAGCCAGCTCAGCCACTTCGATAATCTTTTTTGATATAAGGGGATTTCCATAGTCAATACCCAGAATAATCCATAGTTGTTTGCCTTCAACCTTACAAGGACGCATTTCATAATACAGTGCCCCATACCAGTCTGATCCGGTGTAAGTTGTATCTGTTTTAACAGGAGCTGCGTTATAATTTGCCGACAGGAAATAAACCTTATTTGCATTTCCTTTTATACCTTTTTTTATGAAATAACAATAATATTTCCCGGGAGCTTTAGTTAGTACCAGGTTCCATGTAATTATCTTCAGCGTTGAGTCGGGGGAAATTATCTGACCCAGATACCGGAGATTGTCGAACCTGTGGTCAAAAACAGTGTCGGATCTGACATATATATCGATGATTGACTTTATTGAATCATTGATACGGGTACGCGAAGTATTATCAAAATTATTTATCAGTCTTCCATACAGATCCTCCAGGAGAATTGCATCTTTCTCAAGTGATTCCTGACCGGATAATGCATAATTTGAGCTAAGAATACTTATTATGAAAAAATGAATTAAAAACCGTCTCATTACTTTTTCCCGTTTTTCATTGCATCATCAAGGAGTTTCATCATCCTGATACATGCCTTCTCTATCTCATCCTCAGTAATAATAAGAGGAGGAGCTATTCTGATGGCACCGTTGCAGAAAAGAAAATAATCAAGAATAAGGCCATAATCAGGTGCATGTGAAATTATATGGTGAATATCTGTCGGGTCCTTTAACACAACCGCCAGCAGCAGACCCTCGCCACGTACCCCGGAGATAAGAGCATGTACCAGCTTCTGTTTAAAGAGTTCCGATTTGGCAATGCACGATTCTACATATTTGCCTTCGATGATTACATTCAGTGCAGCCAGTCCGGCAGCACAGCAAACCGGATGACCTCCAAAAGTGGTAATATGACCAAGAATCGGATTTGAAATAAGGGATGACATTATTTCTTTCGAGGAGATAAATGCACCCAGAGGCATCCCGCCTCCCAAAGCTTTGGCCAGGAGAAGAATGTCCGGAACAACACCGAATCTCTCAAATGCAAACATATGACCGGTACGTCCGAATCCTGTTTGTATCTCATCAAATATCAGCAGTGCCCCTGATGTTGTGCATTTCTTTCTCAGTTTATTAAGAAAATTATTAGTGGGTGTAATAATACCTGCTTCACCCTGAACAGGTTCAACAATAACACATGCTACCGAGGAATCTATAAGGTCCAGTCCTTTTGTATCATTAAAGTCTATCCTGAAGGTATCGGGCAGCAGAGGCCGGAAAGCGCTTCTGTATGTCTCGCTTCCCTGAACACTCAGAGCCCCGTGTGTACTGCCATGATATGCATTACTGAAATATATTATGCGACTTCGGCCCGTATATCTTTTTGCAAGTTTAAGAGCCCCTTCAACTGCCTCACTGCCTGAGTTAACAAAATAGCAGGTACTGAGTTCAGGAGGGAGGATTGATGCCAGCTTTTTCGCATATCTGACCTGGGGAGTCTGTATTATTTCTCCATAAACCATCAGGTGCATGTAATCATCCACCTGTTTTTTTACAGCCTCTGTAACAGCGGGATGGCTGTGTCCAGTATTACTTACCGAAACACCTGAGATAAGATCGATATAATCTCTGCCATCGGGACCATACATATAAACCCCTTTAGCTCTGACAATTTCAATCATCATTGGTGAAGCTGAGGTTTGTCCGAGATTCTGAAGGAAGATCTGACGGTTAGTAAGCATGTAGGATCTAAAAAAGAAATTATCTTGCCATCACATTTATATCGTTCAGGAGGGAGTCCCTGTATGATTTACCTACGGGGATACATTTGACTGAGCCGCCCACATTTATATCGAGAGAGCTCTCTTTTATTGCCTGAATACGGCTTTTATTAATGATAAATGATCTGTGTACCCTGATAAATACACCTGAAGGTAATTGATTTTCAATTGCTTTCATTGTAAAATGAATAGTAAACTTATCATCGTTCGTATTCAGTGTGACATAATTTTCAAGCGCTTCGATATAAATAATATCCCGCAATTTAAGTTTAACGAGTGATGACCCTTTTTTAATAAAAATCTCTTCATCACCGGAAGGTGTTGCTTCTTTACGCGCAAAATATCTCGCGGTTTTGTCTATTGCCTTGCAGAACCTGCCGTATGAAACTGGTTTCAGCAGGTAATCAACCACATTAAAGTCAAATGCCTTCATTGCATATTCCTCAGCAGCTGATACGATAATTATATTAGGCGGAAAATCCAGACTCCTGATGAAATCAAAACCATTCATCTCCGGCATTTCTACATCAAGTATTATAAGATCGATATCGTGACGTTTGGTAAGGATATTTCTGGCCTCAACAACATCACTGAAAGTCCCAATCAGATTGAGACTGGATGATTTGACAACATACCCCTCAAGGAATTTGCAGCTTAATTTGTCATCATCGACTATAATACAGTTCATGCTCCCTGGATTAGGCAAGAAATTTCAAGTTCAAAAATAATAAAAACATTCACATTTTGCTTATTGGAGAAGCTAAAGTTAAAATTCTTTTATAAAAAAAATCTGAATTGTGGATAATTTTATTTTAGCTGACTAAAACAAAACTCTATTTTAAAAATGAAAATAAAAAAGGGGTGCAAAAACACCCCTCAGTAATCTCCATGAAATAAGATTAAAGACCTTTGTTTAGAGCAGGAGCTGCTTTGAATTTAACAACTTTTTTAGCTGGAACATTAAGTTTAGCACCTGTACGTGGGTTACGAACTACTCTTGCGCTTCTTTTGTCAACTTTAAACGTACCCAGGCCCGGGAGCTGGATTCTCTGACCTTTTTTCATAGCAGTTCCAAAAGAGGCTACAAATGCGTTTAATGATTTGCCGGCATCTTTAATAGAAAGCCCTGCTTCAGCAGCGATTGCATTAACTAATTCTTTTTTTGTCATGATGAAAAATTTAAAGGGTTAGACCAATCTTACTAATTGAATACAAATTTATTTTTTTTAAATTCATATGCAATTTTATTTTGCCGTTTTTCCACAAATAGTGCCACTTTAAGGCCAAAACTGCCATTTTTTTGGATGAAAGTCTCATTTTGGGAAAAAAGTCGCAACTTCTCACCAGTCGGCAACTTCAGACATTTTATTTCATTATTTTGTTTATATCCTGTTAGTAAATATTATATATGCCTGATTATGCGTTACTTACAATATATTTTTAAAAATATTCTGTAAAAACAAAAAAATACTATCTTTGCGGCGATCTTATTTGGAGAAATGGTCCCGCGGAGCGGGATAGACGCCGCGGCGAAAGCGGTGGTCTTGAGTTTAGGATAAAAAAATGACCAATAAGGAGAAATGGTCCCGCGGTAACAAGGTCAGCAAACTTAATAAAAGA
>JANNKF010000396.1:0-13404 GCA_031396165.1 Bacteroidales bacterium
TTTTGACACTCAATGAACTGACCTTTGCTCGGTGAAAATAACTTCACAACTAAAACAAGAGAAAATGAAAACGAACAAAATAATGACAGCACTTGCTGTATTATCAATTGGGTCGGCTATCCTCATTACCGGATGTAAGAAAGATAAGACAGATCCTGACAATAGTAAAGTTGTAATACCTGTACAGGTTATTGCAGCTTCTGCAGTACCACTTGGAGGGGCCGCAAATTTTGCGATACTGGCAGGTTCCGCGGTAACTAATACGGGAGCAACTTCTATAACCGGCGATCTGGGATTGAGTCCGGGTACCTCTATCGGTGGTTTTCCTCCGGGAATACTTGTTGGAACCCAACACATAAATGACAATCTGGCCGTTCAGGCAAAGCTTGATTTGACTGCTGCGTATAATGATGTAGCCGGGAGAACCAGCACAGAGATTGTAACATTGTCTGGTAACATAGGCGGATTAACACTTACTCCCGGCCTTTATAAATCAACCTCATCACTTGCTGTCTCATCCGGTGATGTGACTTTTGATGCAAAAGGGAATGCAGCAGCGATCTTTATTATACAGATAGCATCTTCACTCACGACTACATCAGGCCGCAAAGTAATTCTGAGCGGAGGTGCCCTGGCATCCAATATTTTCTGGCAGGTCGGAAGTTCTGCAACATTTGGCACAACTTCGGTATTTAAAGGTACAGTACTGGCGATGCAGTCAATAACTTTTAATACTGGTGCATCTCTCGATGGCAGAGCTTTGGCAAGAACAGCCGGAATAACAATGGCAGGGAATGCAATAGTAAAGCAATAATTTCAAAATTCTTAAAGAAGGTGGTTCATAAGGTCACGTTCCACCTTCTTTTTCAATATTTAGTTTTGATTTATTTATTATTCACTTTTCAAAAACCAAAAATTAAAATGAGTTTAAAAAAAATGTTTTCAATCATAGCTGTGCTATTGATTGTGATTTTCGCAGGATGTAAGAAAAAAGATGATATTCCCGGAATCCGCCCGACAGTAATATCTACGATCCCTGTAAGTGCAGCTGTCAGTATTCCTATAGGATCAAATATTTCTGTCATTTTCAGTGAAGAAATGGATCCTTTAACTATTACAAGTTTAAGTTTCACATTAAATAAGGGTACTGAATCTGTTTCTGGTACAACGAGCTACTCTGATTCAACTGCCACATTTAATCCGGCAGAAAACATGGCACCTAATACACTTTATAAAGCAACGATTACTAAGGAAGCTATGGATTTATCCGGTAGCACCATGGTAAACGATTTTACCTGGACCTTCACCACAGGTGCAATTCCTGATATTGCACTACCAACAGTTACTTTATCAGATCCATTAAATAACGCTACAAATGTGGCAATCAGTAAAGTAATCGCAGTAACTTTCAGTGAATCGATGGATCCGGCATCAATCACAGCGTTGACCTATACCTTAAAACAAGGTTCAACAGCAGTTGCAGGTTCAGTTGCCTGCACGGGTACAATTGCAACATTTACTCCGGCAAGTAGTCTGAGTTACAATACAATATTTACCGGAACAGTTTCAACCGGAGCAAAAGATCTTGCTGGCAATGCACTTGCGGCTAACTACACTTTTAATTTTACTACAGGAACTACACCTGATATTATTTTACCTGTTATAAGTTTAACAGACCCCCTTAACAATGCGACAGGTGTTGCTATTAATAAGGTGATTGCTGTTACATTCAGTGAAGCTATGACTGCTTCAACGATCAATGGTACAACACTAACCTTAAAACTAGGAACAACTTCGGTAGCTGGTACTGTTGCCTATTCAGGAAGCACAGCAACATTTACCCCGGCAACTGCTCTGACATATAATAGTTCTTACACTGCAACTATTACAACCGGTGCAAAAGATCTGGCTGGTAACGCACTTGCAGCTAATACAATCTGGAGTTTCACAACCATACAAGCTCCTGATATTATATTGCCGGTTGTAAGTTCAACAGATCCGCTTAATAGTGCAACAGGTGTTGCTCTGACTAAGGTAATTGCTATAACATTCAGTGAAGCAATGACTGCTTCAACGATTAACGGTACAACACTAACCTTAAAACTAGGAACTACTTCGATAGCTGGTACAGTTGCCTATTCAGGAAGTATAGCAACATTTACCCCGGCAACTGCTCTGATACATAATAGTTCTTACACTGCAACTATTACAACCGGTGCAAAAGATCTGGCTGGTAACGCACTTGCAGCTAATACAGTCTGGAGTTTCACAACCATACAAGCCCCGGATATTATATTACCTGTTATAAGTTTAACAGATCCGCTTAATAATGCAACAGGTGTTACTCTGGCTAAGGTAATTGCTATTACATTCAGTGAAGCAATGACTGCTTCAACGATTAACGGTACAACACTAACCTTAAAACTAGGAACTACTTCGATAGCTGGTACAGTTGCCTATTCAGGCACTACAGCAACATTTACACCAACAAATGCTCTGACACCAGGTAGTTCTTACACAGCAACAATTACAACGGGGGCAAAGGACCTGGCTGGTAATGCACTTGCAGCTAATACAGTCTGGAGTTTCACAACAATTAGTCAATCAACAGGTCAGGCAGTAGTTAATCTCGGTACTGCAGGCAACTATGTGATCCTGGCTAAGACTGCAATCAACAACATACCAACTTCCGCTATTACGGGCGATTTGGGATTGAGTCCTGCTGCCACATCTTATATCACAGGCTTTGGCTTGACTGACGCAACCGGATATGCAACTTCACCACAGGTTACAGGAAAAGTATTTGCTGCTGACATGGTTTCTCCTACATCGATTAATCTTACAACAGCTGTAGAAAATATGCTTACAGCCTACACCGATGCAGCCGGACGTCCTACACCAGATTTCTTAGAACTGGGTACGGGAAATCTGGGTGGTAAAACCCTGACAGCCGGACTATACAAATGGACCAGCACTGTTACCTTGCCTTCAGATGTTACAATTTCAGGAGGTGCCAACGATGTTTGGATTTTCCAGATTTCGGGTGACCTAACAGTAAGCAATGCAGTGAATGTAACTTTGATAGGAGGAGCTCAGGCTAAGAACATTTTCTGGCAGGTAGCCGGCGAAGCAACCATTGGAACAACTGCTCATTTTGAAGGTGTTATATTGTCAATGACAGGTATTACTTTCAAGACAGGTGCATCCTTTAAGGGTAGAGCACTCGCACAGTCGGCTGTGATTCTTGACGGAAATGCTGTTATACAACCATAATAGTAAAAGGTAAATAATTCTTTAAGAGATGAGGCTGTCTGAATGAAAAACAGACAGTCCTCTTCTTTTTTAATCACTTTAACAATCTAATCGTTTCAAAGCACAGTTTCAATAAGTGTGAATTTTACAACTCTTATAATTAATTGTGTAAATATTATTTGAAGTACTGAATTTAGTTTTGTATTATATATTATTCACTTTTCAAAAACGAAAAATTAAGATGAGTTTAAAAAAAATGTTTTCAATCATGGCTATGCTATTGATTGTTATTTTAGCAGGATGTAAGAAAAAAGATGAGATTCCCGGAATCCGCCCGACAGTAATATCTACGGACCCTGTAAGTGCAGCTGTCAGTATTCCTTTAGGAACAAATATCTCTGTCATTTTCAGTGAAGAAATGGATCCTTTGACAATGACTTCCGCAAACTTTATTGTAATGAAGGGTACAACAGTTGTTCCCGGTGCTGTAACTTATACAGGCACTACAGCGTTGTTTACACCTTCATCTGTTTTGTCCGCAAGCGCTCTGTATGAAGTTAGTATTTCTACAGGAGCTAAAAGCAAATCGGGATTAGGTATTGCTGAAAAATATGAATGGAGTTTTACCACAGGATTGGTTCCGGATCTCCTGAAGCCAACGGTAACTTTAACAAGCCCGCTGGCCAATGCTACTGGTATAACTGCTACCTCTGCAGTGACAGTAACTTTCAGTGAGGCCATGACCGCTACAACAATCAACAGTACAACATTCACATTAATGAAAGGGACAACACCTGTTGCCGGAACAGTTACTTATACTGGTACTACAGCAACCCTTACACCGACTGCAGATCTGCTGGCAAATACAGCATATACAGCCACTGTTGCAACTGGCGTAAAAGATCTGGCTGCAAATGCGCTTGCAGCAAATTTTGTTTTGACATTCACAACAAGTCCTGCTCCGACGGTCATTTCAACTGACCCGGTAGCCCTTTCTAACGGAGTGTCTCTTACTCAGGTTGTTAAAGCAACTTTTAGTGTGCCTATGAATCTGTCAACTGTTACTGCAAATACATTTACAGTAAAACAAGGGACAACTACGGTTGCCGGAGTGGTAACATATTCTGGATCTACAGCATCTTTCACACCTGCAAACAATCTGGTAACAGGTACTACTTACACTGCTACAATCACAACAGGGGCAAAAAGTGTTTCGGGTTTTGGAATTGCAGCTGATTATGTCTGGACATTCTCAACCAGTGTACCATCGGGTTTGTCACCTGTAAATCTTGGAGCTGCAGGGAACTATGTAATATTGGGAAAAGCATCAATCGCAAACATTTCAACCTCAGCTATTACAGGTGATCTGGGATTGAGTCCTGCTGCAACGTCATATATAACCGGACTTTCACTTACCAATGCTACTGGATATGCAACTTCTGCACAGGTAACCGGACAGATATTTGCTGCAGACATGGCAGCACCGACAGGTACAAACCTTACCACAGCTGTTGAAAACATGATTACAGCATATAACGATGCTGCCGGCCGCCCATCTCCTGATTTTCTGGAACTGGGAACAGGAAGCCTCGGAGGAAGGACTTTGACGACTGGTCTCTATAAATTCACAACAAATGTAACCATGACTTCAGATGTTACTATATCCGGTGGTGCGAATGATGTTTTTATCTTCCAGATTTCACAGAATCTTCTCATAAGTAACGGAGTACGTCTCATTCTTGTTGGAGGAGTTCAGACTAAAAACATTTTCTGGCAGGTAGCCGGTCAGGCAACTTTCGGAACGACTTCGCATTTTGAAGGTATTATTTTGTCGATGACAGGCATTACGTTTCAGACAGGTGCCTCCTTCAAAGGCAGAGCCCTGGCACAGACAGCTATCATACTTGACGGCAATGCAGTAATACTTCCATAAGAAAAATTCTTTATCTTAAGTCTAATGAAGCAGTCCTTAGGGGCTGCTTTTTTTTATGTATATCGCTATGAATCAATTCCATCAGGCTTGTTACATAATTCACAGGGAGTAAATTATGTAACTCTTTTCATAAATTGTGTAAGGGTTGACGAATTCCGTGATTTAACTTTGTTCAGCGAATGAATATTATGCTTAAGCAAATTTTTCGAATCACGAATCACTAATTTTTTTACCAACACACACATAACTAAAACTTAAGAAAATGAAACCAACAAAACTATTGACAATCATTACATTCGTATTGATTGTATTATTTTCAGGATGCAAAAAAGACACGTTCATCGAGACTCCGGGGTTATGCCCATTGGTTGTGTCTACCGATCCTGTTGATCTTGCCATCGGTGTACCTCTTAACAAGGTAATTACGGCAACATTTAATGAGAATATGAACCCTCTGACTATCACTCCGGCTTCTTTTACCCTTGAAACAGGAGCTAAGGGAATGGCAGCCATTTTAGGAGCAGTTACTTGCACAGGGGCAGATGCAACTTTCACACCTTCAGTACCGCTTGTAGCTAACACAACTTATACAGGAACCATTAAATCGGGGGTTAAAGATTTAAATGGAAATTCACTGCAAGACAATTATGAATGGACATTTACAACTATTCCGGCTATAACTTATACTTTAAATGTTATAGCAGTAAACGGAACAGTAGTGAAAAATCCAAGCCAGCTGTCATATGCAAATGGAACTCTGGTGCAACTTACAGCTACTCCAGACGCCGGGTATTCATTTACATCATGGAGCGGAGATCTTTCTGGCTCAGTAAATCCTGCTACAATCCTTACTAATGCAAACAAGAATGTCACAGCTAACTTTACTCTGATAACAGCTCTTTGCCCGACAATTGTTAATTTAGGTTTGTCTGGCGATTATGTAATATTATCGCAGGCTGGGATTTCAACTTCCGGAACCACAGCAATTACTGGTAATATGGGAATAAGTCCTATGACCTCGACTGGCATAACCGGAGATTGGGCTTTGAACCTTCCTTCCGGCGGTGCATTTTCCACATCACTGAGAGTGACTGGTAATGTGTACGCACCAGATTATGCTCCACCTACACCGGTTAATTTAACAACCGCAATAAATAACATGACAACTGCATATACCACTGCAAATGGGTTGACAGTTCCAGCACCCGTTAATGAACTTATGGCCGGAAACCTGAATGGTCAAACATTAGCTAAAGGCATATACAAATGGAGTTCAAGTGTCACTGTAACAAATGGTATCATATTAGATGGCGGTGGTGACAATTGTTCTACATTCATTTTGCAGATTGCAGGAGACTTAACTGTAGCAAATGGTGCTATTATTACCCTTCAAAATGGAGCACAGGCCAGGAACATCTTCTGGGTTGTAGCCGGTTCTTCTGCAGCTCTTGGAACAACTGTTGATTTCAGTGGTAATATCTTGTGTAAATCATTGATATCCCTCAATACCGGAGCTAAAGTAACCGGAAGGTTACTGTCTCAGACAGCTGTTACTCTAAACGCCAGTACAGTTATTCTACCATAATTATATCAGGTAATTCCCCCGATTACGGGGGAATTACTTTTATTAAATTTTAAATCATTTATGCGAAAAAATTACTCAAAATGAAAGCTAAAACAAATTTTACCAAGGGATCTGAAAATTCAGGATCCAAATTTCCCCGGATAATAAGAGGTCTTATTATCAGCGGTTTAATTCTGACAAGTGTCTTTGCCTCCCTGACAGCTCAGGATACTCAGTACACCAGACCATCGTGGTGGTTTGGAGCTGCAGCCGGAGCTAACTTTAATTATTACCGTGGTTCTACACAGGAGCTTAATGATGCTTTAACTGTTCCTTCGGCCTTTCATAAAGGAAGCGGCGTTGGTCTTTATCTGGCACCACTTTTAGAGTTTCATAAACCTGATAAAAGATTTGGATTTATGATACAGGCTGGTTATGATAATCGTAAAGGTACATTTGAACAGATAATGACTTCATGTAATTGTCCTACCGACTTATCAGCTAAACTCAGCTATCTTACCATTGAGCCCAGTTTACGTTTGGCCCCGTTCAAAGGAAGTTTTTATCTCTATGCCGGTCCGCGGTTTGCATTCAACATGTCTAAAGAATTTACATACCAGCTTGGCATAAATCCGGATTTTCCTGATCAGATTCAGGATGCCGACGTTACTGCTGATTTCAGCAAGATGCAAAAATCAGTATTCTCTATGCAGATAGGTGCGGGATATGACATTTCTCTCTCAAGGGAGGATAAAGAATGGCAATCAGTTCTCTCTCCGTTTGTCTCATTCCAGCCATACTTTGGGCAAGACCCTCGTTCAGAAGTAGGTGCCCCTGGAAATTACGAAACCTGGAACCTAACAACAGTACGGGTCGGTGCAGCACTTAAATTCGGTAAAGGAAAAAGAATAGAAGCACCTGTTGTTGAAATGGTTCCGGTTCCTGTTGTAGTATTTGCAGCTCCTGAGGTTAAGTTTTCTGTCAATTCTCCTGCCAATATTCCGGTAGCCAGGAGGGTAAGAGAAACATTCCCTGTAAGAAACTATATCTTTTTCGATGAAGGATCAACTTCAATATCCGGCAGGTATGTACTCATTACCAAAGATCAGGTTAAAGATTTCAAAGAAGACAGGTTAGAGGTTTTTACACCAAAACAACTTTCAGGTCGTTCACACCGACAAATGACTGTTTATTATAATGTACTTAACATTCTTGGTGACCGTATGGGCAGATTTCCTTCTGCAGTTGTCAGGTTAACTGGTGCAACAATGGAAGGTAAAGACAATGGTCTTTTAATGGCTCAATCGGTTAAGAAATATCTTGTTGATGTATTTAATATTGATCCAAAAAGAATTAACACCGAAGGAAGGATTAAGCCAAGGATCCCCTCGGAACAACCTGGTGGTACCAAAGAACTTGCACTCCTTCGTGAAGGCGACCGCAGAGTATCTGTTTGGAGCGAATCACCTGAAATACTAATGGAATACCAGACAGGTCCGGATGTGCCTCTGAAGCCGGTTGAAATCATTGGTGTGCAGGAAGCGCCCCTCGACAGCTATGTTACTCTCAGTGCAGAGGGAGCAAAAGAAGCATTCAATTCATGGTCCATTGAAATCAGAGATGAAAAAGGGGATCTCCAGAAATTGGGACCTTTTACAGATGATAAAGTTACTATTCCGGGTAATACCATTTTGGGAACCCGTCCTTCAGGTGACTTTAAAATAACAATGGTTGGTCAGGCAAAAGATGATAAAACTGTGACAAAGGAAGTTCCGGTACACCTGGTACTATGGACACCTTCCGAACGGGAAGAAGGAATGCGATACAGCGTCATCTTTGAATTCAACGATTCAAAGGCTGTGGCTACCTACGAAAAGTATCTTACTGAAATTGTTGCACCTAAGATTCCACAGAATGGAACAGTGATTATTCATGGCCATACAGATCTTATTGGTGATGAGGTAAATAATCAGGAATTGTCAGTAGCCAGGGCTAATGAGGTAGGAAATATCCTCAAAAGTGCTGTGTCAAAAGCTGGCCGAACTGATGTTAAATATGAAATTTATGGCTTTGGTGAAGATGAAGTATTGTCTCCCTTTGAAAACAAATTTCCGGAAGAACGCTTTTATAACCGAACCGTAATAATTGATTTAATTCCTCCTAAATAAGGTTGAGGTTATTTATTTCCTTTTTAATAAGGCTGCCTGGGGAATCAGGCGGCCTTTTCTTTGCTATATGAGATCTGGAACTCTTGCCTGCGAGCTCATCGTAGGCAATCTTTCCATTTTTTAGTCCAAAATCAGAGTTTCTGGTCAGATATGTGTGAATTATACAATATATTCAGGAATTTGTATAACACTATTTGATTGCTAATTCCAGACCTTTGTAGTGTAACGATGAAAAAGAATTTAAGATGCCGGAAATGATACAGAATAATGGGATACATCGCAACTGGTTTGAAATAAAAGGCAAGCTAAAACAAAAGTTCTCTTTGCTTACAGATAATGATTTATTATATATTGAAGGTAAACAGGATGAAATGTTTGGCCGCCTTCAGACCAGATTAGGTAAAACTAAAGAAGAGATTCATAAATTAATTTCTTCATTATAATTATACAAATATTTATAAGTCTGGTTCCACGTATTAAATTAATAAACCGATAGGGAGATACTTGTACAGGATAGTGATTAGTATTTTCAGTTCATCTTCCATGTCCTGAGTTTTTGATAATACTGAATTTCATTATCTATCATATTAAAAATCTTCTGTATTTGTAGTATATTTGCTCTCTGAAGGTAAAACAACCTCCTTCTAAACCAGATTGAAGCTCTATATTAAAAATATGGTTTGCACCAGGTGCAAAATGGTAGTTAAAACTGAGTTGGAAAAACTTGGATTACACTACATCATTGTCGAACTTGGTGAAGCTGAAATAATGGAAGAAATTCCGGATAATGAGCTTCTGGTGTTGAATGCAAATCTGATAAAGGCTGGTCTCGAACTGATGGATGACAACAGGACAATCCTTGTTGAGAGAATTAAAACAACAATCATAGAACTTATTCATTACAACGATAAACAGCTTAAAATAAACCTTTCCGATCATCTTAGCAATAAGCTCAATCATAATTATACTTACCTTTCAAATCTATTCACAGAACTCAAAGGTATCACAATCGAAAAGTATTACCTCTCTCATAAGATCGAGAGGGTTAAAGAACTTCTTATCTACGACGAACTTAATCTTACTGAAATTGCTTATAAACTGCATTACAGCAGTGTTGCACATTTGTCCAACCAGTTCAAAAAGATGACGGGTCTCACGCCTTCTCATTTTAAAAACCTGAAGAACAAAAGACGCAATGTCCTCGGGAATGTGTGAATGATATTTAAGCGAAAACACATTTGAAGGATTAATTCAATCATAAATTTTGATATGAAGAGTAGTTTTGATTCTGATCATAAAACAATGGATAGGGATAAAACAGATGAATTAATCATTGCTAACTCAGAGCTTGCATTTCAAAATCAGGAGAAGGAAAAGCGCGCAGCAGAGTTATTAATTGCAAATGAAGAACTCGCTTTTCAGAATACTGAAAAAGAAAAACGGGCCGAAGAACTGATCATTGCTAATAAGGAGCTTGGATTTCAAAACAGGGAGAAGGAGCGACGTGCTGATGAGTTGCTGATGGTAAATAAAGAACTGGCTTATCAGAATGCCGAGAAAGAAAAACGAGCCGACGAATTAATCGTTGCCAACAAAGAGCTTGCCTTTCAGAATGCTGAGAAAGAAAAACGCGCCGATGAATTAATCATAGTTAACAAAGAACTTGCCTTTCAAAACAGGGAGAGAGAAAAACGGGCAGACGAGTTAAGCATGGCTAACAAGGAGCTGGCTTATCAAAACACTGAGAAAGGAAACCGGGCAGAGGAGTTGATAATTGCCAACAATGAACTGGCCTACCAAAATGCTGAAAAGGAAAAAAGAGCAGCAGAGTTAATCACTGCCAACATCGAACTTGAGCAATTACTTCAGCTGGTTTCTGACAAAGACCTTTTTATATCAATTCTTGCTCACGATTTAAGAAGCCCGTTTCAGGCACTTCTGGCTTTGTCAGAATTATTAACAAAAAACATTCGTGAGTACGACGTTACTGTACTTGAAGAACTCGTAAGCCATATTAATACATCAGCGCAAAGTACTTTTACTTTACTCGAAGACTTATTGAAGTGGGCAACAGCTCAGTCGGGCAAACTTCCTTTCGAACCGAGAAATCTGAGTTTTACCGGAATTTGCAAGGATATTCTTGAGATTCTTAACCCAATCGCCGTATCAAAGAATATAATAATTAATTATCCAAAAGCTAATCATGTCAGCATTTTTGCAGATAATGATATGTTAAAAGCAGTGTTTAGGAATCTTGTCTCAAATGCAATAAAATTTTCAAATATAGGTGGCCGGATCGATATTGCTGCTGTGAAAAATAATGAAGGTGTTACAATAACAGTTTCTGACAATGGAATAGGAATTGAACCCGAGAATCTCTTAAAGCTATTTGATATATCGCAAATTCATTCAACAACAGGTACGGCTGATGAGAAAGGAACTGGTTTAGGATTAATGCTTTGTAAAGAGTTTGTTGAGAAGCATGGGGGTAGGATTTGGGCAGAAAGTGAATATGGGAAGGGTACTGACTTTAAGTTTACAATACCGGTATTCTCCGGCATCTCTAAAAATTGATATAAATTAATACTATAAATTATGTCGATAAAAGAAATTTATAAAAAGAGTGAACCTGAAGAGTTAATCATTGCAAATAAAGAACTTGCTTTTCAAAACGCTGAGAAAGGGAAGCGTGCAGAAGAATTAATCATTGCAAATAAAGAACTTGCCTTCCAGAACAGGGAGAAAGAAAAACGTGCTGATGAGTTAATAATGGCTAACAAAGAACTTGCATATCAGAATGAAGAGAAAGAAAAACGTGCTGCAGAATTAATCATAGCCAACAAAAAACTGGCAATACAAAACGAAGAGAAAGAAAAGAGGGCAAAAGAGTTGATCATAGCCAATAAAGAACTTGCCTTTCAAAACAGAGAGAAAGAAAAACGTGCCGATGAGCTCATAATTGCTAACAAAGAACTTGATTATCAGAACAGGGAGAAAGAGATCAGGGCTAAGGAATTAATTACTGCTAACCAAAAGCTGGCCTTTCAAAATGAAGAGAAAGGAAAACGTGCCGAAGAATTACTCATTGCAAACAAGGAACTGGCCTTTCAGAACAGGGAGAAGGAAAAAAGAGCTGAAGAGCTTATTATTGCCAATAAAGAGCTCGCCTTTCAAAATGCTGAGAAAGAAAAGAGGGCAGATGAGTTAATAATTGCCAACAAAGAACTACTGTTTCAGAATGAGGAGAAAGAAAAACGTGCTGTAGAACTGATAATTGCAAACAAAGAACTTGAGCAATTTGCTTATATAGCTTCACACGATCTGCGTGAGCCTATCAGAACAATTTCTAATTACATGAAGGTATTTGAGGAGGATTATTTTGCTCTGTTAGATGAAAATGGACGCAAATATCTTAATTCTGTAAATTTTGCAGCCAAAAGAATGAGTATTCTTATAAAATCACTTCTTGATTTCTCTCGATTGGGACGTAATATTAAACTCACCAATATTGATTGTAAGTTATTGATTAATGAAGTGATTGCAGACCTCGAAACGGTTATCAAGACTTCAAATGCAATTATTGAGGTTGCAAAAATGCCAATACTGAATTTGTATGATACAGAAATCAGACAGGTATTCCAGAATCTGATTACAAATGCAATTAAGTTTCAAAATAAAGGCACAAGGCCAGAAATTAAAATAAGTTCAGAGAAAATTAATGATAGCTGGAGATTTTCTGTTAGTGATAATGGAATAGGAATCGCACTTGCCCATTATGAAAGAGTATTTGATATTTTCCAGAGGTTGCACAGCAATGAAGATGAGTATGAGGGATATGGAATTGGGCTCGCAAATTGCAAAAAAATAGTTCATCTGCATCAGGGCGAAATATGGGTTGAATCAAATCCCGACCAGGGATCCACATTTTATTTCACAATACCAATTCTTAGAGTATGAGCAATAAACTAAAATGCATAATGCTTGTCGATGATAACCATTCTGATAATTTCTTTCATGAAAGAGAAATAAAAAAACAAAATCCGGCAATGCTGGTAATTTCTAAAAATTCCGCTAAGGAAGGATTGGAATATTTAAAATCAACCGTTGCAACTGACAATACTTTGCCTGAATTGATATTTCTGGATATTAATATGCCGGGAATGAATGGATGGGAATTTCTTCAAGAATACCACAAACTCGAAAAAGATATTCAAAGCAAAGTAATTGTTGTTATGCTCACAACCTCAGATAATCCTGATGATGAAGCAAAAGCGAAAAACTGGGATTTCATTTCTGATTATATAACTAAACCACTCACCAAAGAAATATTGGAAGATATTATTGGCAAATATTTCTAGCCTGCTTTATTCATAAACCTTTGTGAACCTTTGTGTAATCCTTAGTGCGCCACTGCCTACCGGCAGGGGCGCACAAAGTAACACAAAGGAATAGAGCATCTTAACTAAGTTTATGAATAATTCAAACTA
>JANNKF010000436.1:0-10217 GCA_031396165.1 Bacteroidales bacterium
TACAATCGACGATGGTTTGTCGAGCAACCGTATCCGGTGTCTGTTCAAGGATACCAAAGGGTATCTTTGGATGGGAACTGATGTAGGGTTGGACAGATTTGATAGTTATGAAGTTAAAAGGTACCGCTTCACTGAAAAAGTGCAGGGAACAATCAGCAGTGATATTCTTACCTGTATATTTGAAGACCGGAATAAAAACCTATGGTTTGGTACTGTTGATGGTTTGAACCTGTACAACCCATCGAAAGATAATTTCATCATCTTTAAAAACAATCCTTCAGATAAGAATAGTATCAATAGTAATTGTATTACCGGTATAGTTGAAGATAAAAATGGCAATATATGGGTAGTAACGGACGGGAGCTGCCTTAACAGATGGGATGTTGATAAGCAGGAGTTTATCAGATACCCATTCGGAAGCCAGCGAACCGGATTATCAGTAAGGCCTTCCAGGATGGCAGCTATTGATTCAAAAGGTTTTATCTGGATTAGTTCATTAAATCCGGGAATTATTCGATTCGATCCGGGGACAGGTAAGTTTACAGGATTTGAGGACAAGTTTGTTGAACCTACAGCATATAGCTTTAAAAGTATTTATATTGATAATCAGGATAAAATATGGATTGTAACAGATGGAGTAGGTTTTTCTTCCTATGATCCTTTTACAGATAAATTT
This sequence comes from Bacteroidales bacterium, assembly GCA_031396165.1. Classification (GTDB taxonomy): domain Bacteria; phylum Bacteroidota; class Bacteroidia; order Bacteroidales; family VadinHA17; genus LD21. Next base: position 677 of record JANNKF010000436.1, read on the forward strand.
GAACATTTTCCTGTAAGAAGTGATGGTAGTGGGACCAACCTGAATCTGGTCCTTGACATTATTCCGGAGAGTGACCGTTTTTTATTGCTGGCGGTTGATCAGGGAGGTATAAACCGATTTGACAAGTCAACCGGAAGATTTGATTATATAAAATATAATTACACCAATGATAACGGGCTTAATAACAACGGTATCTGGTGTTTTCACAGGGACCGCGATGGTGTGTTGTGGATTGGTACTTCGGGTGGTGGAATAAATTATTATACTCCCCGGAAAGAAAGATTCAGGTTATATACACACAACATCAACAATCCCAAATCACTGTCGTACGATTTTGTGATAAACTTTTTTGAGGATCATGCGGGATTAATCTGGGTTGGAACTGATGGAGGCGGTCTGAATGTCTTTGATCCGACTACGGGAAATTTTGAAGTTTTCAGACATGATCCAACTGACCCTTTTAGTATTAGCGGCAATGTTGTCAGGGGTATTGCTGAAGATAAGGATCATAATATGTGGATCGGTACATGGGAGGCAGGACTTAACAAGTTTGACAGAAAAACGCGTAGATTTACCAGGTATATGCCTGATATTAAGGATACAGCAAGTATTTCTGATAAGACCATCTGGAATGTCTTTATTGACCATAATAATACCTTATGGGTTAGTATCTACAATCTGGGGATAGATCTTTTTGAGATCGGAAAAGGGGTAACCAGACGATTCAGACCCAATACAGATGTTCGAGAATCTTTAAGCGCAAATAATAGCTGGTTCTTTTTTGAAGATGATGAAAAAAAAATGTGGATATGTACACAGAATGGACTTGATTTGTATGACCCGATTACTAATTCATTCAGGGTATTTCACTTTCCCGATGATAATATCGGGTCATTCTATAAAGATAAAGCCGGATATCTGTGGGTTGGCAGCAATACAAAAGGATTATTTATGTGCGACAGGAACGGGACGGTTCTGAACACATATGAAATGTCAAATGTGCTGCCAAACAACAGAATTCATGCAATAACTGGCGATAATAATGGAAGTATCTGGATTTCAAGCAATAAGGGCATAACCAGTATCAATCCCGGCATTCAGAAGATCAGAAATTATACAAAAGAGGATGGTTTGCAGGGCGATCAATTCTATCAGCAATCCTTTTTAAAGGCCCGTAATGGTGAATTATACTTCGGAGGTTATAGCGGGTTTAACTCATTTAACCCCGATAGTCTTTGGGAAAATATGCTTGAGCCTCCAGTTTATATAACAGATTTTCAAATATTTAACAAACCTGTGATATATGGGTTGCCTGATTCACAATTTCAAACTCATATCAGTGAAGCCAAAGAAATAGAACTGAAATGGGACCAGTCTGTCTTCTCATTTTCATTCGTAGCCATTAATTATTCACATCCTAAGAAGAATCAGTATAAATACAAGATGGACGGATTTGATAAAGATTGGATTTACACTGATGCTTCACGACGGTTTGTCACATACACAAATCTTGATGCAGGTGAATATACTTTTCAGGTTCAGGCCTCTAACAATGATGATATCTGGAACGAGGAGGGAGTCTCATTGAAGATCGTTATACTCCCTCACTGGTGGGAAACTTTCTGGTTCAGAATGATAAGCCTTTTTGCAGTTCTGATAATATTATTCACAATTTATCTCTCACGTATCAGACAGTTGAAAAAACAGAAAACACTACTAGAACATTCAGTAACCGTAAAAACAGCAGAATTGAATGAGTTAAACGCTTCAAAGGATAAATTCTTTTCAATCATTGCCCATGATCTGAAAAATCCTTTCAATACCATTATTGGATTCAGTGAAATTCTGAAAGAAGAATTAAGCACAAGAGATTTTCAGAACAGTGAAAAATATGCAGGAATGATAAATATATCTGCTGTTCAAACATTACGGTTGCTTGAAAATCTGTTAGCCTGGGCAAATTCGCAACGAGGTAAAATTATTTTTTCACCGGAACAACTTAATCTGAGTGGAATGATAAAGGATGAGGCTGGTAACCTGCTTGATTTTGCTGCTGGCAAAAACATTGAATTAAAATGGTCATGTTCAGACGATTTAATAATTTTTGCTGATAAAAATATGATAAAAACTGTAATCAGAAACCTCATTTCCAATTCAATAAAGTTCACACAAAGAAACGGGAAGGTAAGAGTAAGTGCAAGAAGGGCAGAGAATAATATTGAATTAACAGTATCAGATAACGGCATCGGAATGAGCAGAGAAACTATTTCAAAATTATTCAGAATTGATGGAAATCTTTCAACTCCGGGAACCGAGAAGGAAAGGGGTACAGGGTTAGGGTTGATTCTTTGTAAGGAATTTGTAAATAAGCATAATGGAAAGATATGGGTCGAAAGTGAACCTGAAAATGGCAGTATTGTAAAGATCTTACTTCCGATCTAATCTAATTCTAAAGTATGAATGAAAATATATTCATAGATAAGACATTTACAAAAGTAGATTATTCCGGGAATGATTTATCAGCAAGGGAATTTGATACCTGCATATTTATCTGCTGTAATTTTTCAGGAAGTGATCTGACTGACAGTAATTTTACCGACTGTAAATTTGAAAGTTGTGATTTCAGCAATGTTGTTTTTTATAATGCAGGGCTAAGAAATGTAAGTTTCACAGGATCTAAATTGTTAGGTGCAGGATTCAACGCATGTAAAGATTTTTTTCTATCATTTAGTTTTGAAAAGTGTGTTTTAGATTACGCCGGTTTTCAAAAGAAAAAGATTAAGAATACCAGATTCGACGAGTGTTCGATGCGAGAAGCAGATTTTTCTGGAACTGATCTTACTTCCTCTTCATTTAATAATTGTGATCTGACTAGAACACTATTTCATCAATCGGTTCTGGAGAAGGTTGATTTCAGGAGTGCATTCAATTATTCTATTGACCCGGAATCAAACAAGATCAAAAATGCCAGATTCTCGTCTTCAGGAATTGCAGGGTTATTAGATAAATATCAGATAGATATAGAGTAATAATTAGATATAAACTGCAGTTGCCTTTCCAAAATCTTTTCGGATTACCTGAATACAATCCTCATCCTGACTTCATCGTCAATTTTTTTACCATCCTGCTCTGCAGGTTTCCATTGTGGTCCCGATCTGATTAGTCTGATAGCTTCATCAGAAAATGGTTTCCCAGGGCTTCTTACAATTTTTAAGCTATCGATTCTTCCATCTGAAAGTACTGTGAAATTAATAACAACAACAACTCTCTGTCCGGCTGTGGTGGTGTCGGGTCGCTGTATATTATCCTCTATATACTTGTCAAATGCAGATTTTCCGTTCACAGGTCGTGGTGCAACATACCCTGATGGTAAATCGTCAGTTTTTTTTGCGCCATAACCTACAACTACAACCTCACTCAGTGCAGATAGTGAAGGATCGAGCTTCACCTCAAGCTGTGAATCACCTTTTGCCTCAAACTCCTTCGTTTCCATTCCGATAAAATCCGCCAACAGCGTATGTTTGTCAGAATCAGGCAATGTTAAGGTAAAATTACCGTACGCATCGGTAACAACACCGGCATTGGTTCCTTTTATCCTGATATTTGCTCCCGGAACAGGCATGCTATCATCGGATGATAACACCTTCCCTTTTACCTGTAAAACCGATGCCGACTTTAATTTAGCCATTGCAGCCGGAGCAGCGATTTTTTCTTCCGCCATGAAAATCGCTACCGGTCTGACGCTTGACAGAGTAATTGTATCTTTTTTGACAATCCCTGCAATGTCCTTATCCTCTGTATTAAAGGTTTCTGATCTTATAGCTTCTGCTTTACTCACATTAACTTCCCGAACGCTCTTTTTTTCATATTTTTCTCCGGTCTCTCTTGTTTTTGTATTATCCGCTATGTTTTGTATAATAGGTTCTCCTTCAGAGATTTCAATAATTACAAGTGATTTTTCAGAGTCAGCAAGCTGTTCCTCAGGCTTGTTCCAGTCTACTAAAATGAATATTGAAGAAATTACCATAAGAACTGCGATGGAGGCAGCAATACGGTAGTATAAAAATCCTTTCCTTGCTGATGTCCTCGAATCGAGCCGTTTTTGAATATTCTTTATATCATGTTTGATTTCCTCCGGTAACAGTAATTCAAATCCATCAGAAGCCTCCTCTGTAAACGGATCTTTCAGAAGCTCCCTTTCGAATAAGTTTCTCTCCTCACCGGTCATTTCTCCTGATTTATACCGGAGAAATTCCGTTAAGGTCTTTCCTTTATTTTTATTCTTGTCCGACATTTTTTTCTTCAAGACAAAGTTTAAGATTTCTTTTAGCATTCTGAAGATGACTCTTCACTTTTTTTTCATCAATTGAGAGATTTGCTGAGATCTCCTGGTAACACCTGTTCTCATAATAGAAAAGTTTAATGCACTTTTTTTGTTCATCTTTCAATTGTTCAATACAATCATTCAACTCTTTCTCAAGAACCGGTTCCTCGTTATCAACAGGATGCAGATAGTTGTTGGATTCCATAAAAACTGAATTTTCATTTATCCATTCACTGAGTTTCTCATCTTTTGACTTTTGCGACCGCATGAACATAAGACAGTAGTTTTTTGTAACCACATGCAACCAGTTTCTGAAATTTTCAATTTTGTGTTTTGGTATTTCAATTATTAGTTTTTCGAAGATCTGCATTACAGCATCCATCGATTCATCTCTGTCCTTCAAATATTTAAGGCAGACACCATAAACCAGAGGCATATACCCTGAATAGAGTACTCCAAGCACTTCAAGATCACCTGTAGTGATGAATTCACTCAATAGATCTTCGTCTGATTTCAGGGTACTTTTTTTCCCAGGTTTAAGCAGCTTCATTTTATAAATTGAAGAATCCTAAAGGTATACATCTTTTTACTTTTTTTACCCCTCCCGATAGCTAACGGGACCCCCTGAAGCGGGGCTAAATTTTATGATGAATTAAACCCCCTTAGAGGGCAGGGGGCACTGCTTCATAAGTGTAACTATTATTCCATCAATGATATAGCTGTAAGAATATGTAATTTAGATTAATTGACACGATGTTTTATGGAATCCGGAGAATCCCTGCATCATATGATAAACGTTTAACCTAAATTCAATATTATGAAAAACAGTTTAACAATCTTCGCAATAATGATTCTGACAGCAGTTCTGACCGCATTCACAGGATCATTAACAATTACAGGAAAAGTAACAGACAGCAGCGGGTCACCTTTACCGGGTGTAAATATTGTAATTAAAGGAACCAAGGCAGGTGTTGTAACAGATGTGAATGGAATGTTCAGAATAACTGCAGGCGATCAGGCCAGGGTACTGATCTTTTCTTTCATAGGCTATAAAACTGTGGAGGAGACCATAGCGGGACGTCAGGTTATAAATGTAAAAATGAATGAAGCCTCAGACGCCTTACAGGAAATTGTTGTGACTGGCTATGCTTCTAAAAGTGAAAGATCTTCCGTTGTGTACGATATGGCAGCTCCCTCAGCTATACATTATAATTCAAAAAAGTCATTGAACCGTATTAGTAGTAGTTTTAATACCGAAGGATACGCTGCCATAAATGAAAGCGGGTTTAAGAATGTAAAAAACAGCCCGTTATCAACTTTTTCAATTGATGTTGATAATGCCTCATACTCCAATATCCGCAGGTTCATTAATACCGGATCATTACCACCTTTTGATGCTGTAAGGATTGAGGAAATGATCAACTATTTCAGATATGATTATCCCGAGCCAAAAGGAGAACACCCATTTTCAGTATATACCGAGCTTGCAATTTGTCCCTGGAATACAAAAAATCATTTATTGCAGGTAGGACTCCGAGGAAAGAGTATTGACAAAGCTTCACTTCCTCCTTCAAACCTTGTTTTCCTTATTGATGTTTCCGGATCGATGAGCGATCCCAACAAACTTCCCTTGCTTAAATCAGCATTCGGATTGCTTATAAATGAACTCAGGGCTGAAGACAGGGTGGCAATAGTCGTTTACGCGGGAGCAGCAGGCCTTGTTCTTGAGTCAACTCCAGGTAATAGGAAAGGTGCAATAATGGCAGCGATAGAAAATCTGGAAACCGGTGGTTCTACAGCCGGAGGTGCCGGATTGAGGCTGGCTTACAAAGAGGCTGAAAAGAACTATGTAAAAGGGGGTAATAACAGGATAATACTTGCTACTGACGGTGATTTTAATATAGGGGAATCGAGTAACGGTGGAATGGAAAGACTTATTGAAGAAAAACGTGAACTAGGTGTATTTATAACTGTTCTTGGTTTCGGAATGGGAAATGTAAAGGATGACAAGATGGAGATTATTGCAGACAAGGGGAACGGGAATTATTCATACATTGATAACCTGCAGGAAGCAAGGAAGGTACTCGTTCGTGAATTCGGCGGGACATTGTTCACGATTGCAAAAGATGTCAAATTTCAGATCGAATTCAACCCTGCAAAAGTAAAATCTTACAGACTAATAGGCTATGAGAACAGGTTACTTAATGATGAGGATTTCAATGACGATACCAGAGATGCAGGTGAAATGGGTTCAGGACATAATGTAACAGCTCTTTATGAACTTGTTCCGGCTGGCTCTGATGAAGGATCACCATCTGTGGATCCGCTTAAATATCAGTCATCTGCATCACGAGAGAGGGAGAAACATGATATTTCAACAGAGTATCTTACAATAAAGTTACGGTATAAAAAACCTGATGGTAAAACCAGTATGCTTCTTGAAAAATCCGTGAAAGGTTATATCTCAGAAATGGAAGATGCCTCAGATAATCTGCGGTTTGCAGCAGCAGTCTCTGAATTCGGGATGATCCTAAGAAATTCAGAATTTAAAGGAAATGCAACACTTGCAGGTGCTGCCAAACTAGCGAGATCGGCGAGGGGTGAAGACGAAGACGGATACAGGTCGGAATTGATCAGGTTGATTGATACAGTTAAGGATATGAGAGTTCTGGCAGATAAAGAGTAAGCAGATGTCTGAATATAAGTTCTCTGTGTAACTCTGTGCTTCTCTGTGTGGCTCCGTGACAGTTCTTAATAGTTGTTACACAGAGTTCCACAGAGGATACACAGAGTGACACAGCGAGAAACCAAATTTTTTAACTACCGTTTGCAGCGCGGTAGTTTTTTTTACGTCCTTATTGAGTAATTTTAAACTTCCGGAAACTAATAAGACCTGTTATGTTAAAAAACTTTTTTATAAATGTCCTCCGGAATATGAGGAAACAACGAGGATATGTTCTTCTGAATGTAGGTGGTCTTGCAATTGGACTCACAAGCTTCATATTTATTACACTCTACGTGATACATGAGCTGAGCTATGACAGGTTTCATAAAAACTATGAGAATGTCTATAGTATAAAAGTTGTCGGTCGGATGGCCGGAGGAGTTCTGGATCAGGCTGTTACTGCAGCTCCAATGGCCCAGGTAATGTTGAATGATTACCCTGAGGTAGTGAAAGCAACCCGTGTGATAGAGATGGGAGCATGGCTGATACGTTTCGGTGAGAACAAATTTAACGAGGACGGAGTACTGTTTGCTGATTCAACATTATTTGATGTTCTTGACTTTAAACTGATTTCGGGAGATCCAAAAACGGCTCTCGTTCGGCCCAAATCAATGATCCTGACTGAGGAGTATGCAAAGAAGTACTTTGGGGATCAGATTCCTATGGGTCAAAAAATCATCGTCGAGGCAGATACTATTCTATATACAGTAACAGGCATTGTGCAGAATGTGCCGGATAATTCACACATTAAATTTGACATGCTTGCATCGTTGAGCACCTACCCTGGTCAGGGAAACAACACAAACTGGTTAAATCATAATTTCTACACCTATATTGTTGTAAAGGATGGAACTGAGAAGGATGCTCTTCAGGAAAAATTCAAAGAGATGGTGAACAAATACGTGGGTCCTCAGATTCAGCAGTTTGTCGGTTATTCGATCGAGGATTTCAGAAAGGCGGGCAATGATTTCAGCTATGTTCTTGAACCCTTAAAAGACCTTCATCTGAAAGGTGCAACGCAATACAATCTCGAGCCAATTGGTTCACTGAGCACAGTTTATATTTTTGCGGTGATTGCCATTCTGATTCTTATTATTGCCATAATAAACTATGTAAATCTCGCAACAGCCAGATCGGCAGGCCGGGCTAAAGAAGTGGGTGTAAGAAAAGTTTCAGGAGCAAATAAACCCGGTCTTATTGCTCAGTTTCTGGGTGAGTCACTTTTAATAGCAACAATCTCAACAATACTTGCTGTACTGCTGGTTTATGCTTTTACACCTGCATTTAATCAACTTATCGGCAGAGAAATGTCAGTGGGTATTTTTGACAGTTACCTGGGCTATATATCGTTGATAGTTCTGATATTTTTTGTTGGGATATCAGCCGGATTTTATCCTGCATTTGTACTTGCATCTTTTAATCCGGTAGAGGTTCTGAAGGGAACCATGAATCCGGGTTCAATGTCAAAAAGGTTGAGAGGTATTCTTGTTGTTTTTCAGTTTACAGTTTCAATTGTGATAATCATAGGATCGATAATTGTATACAGTCAGTTGAACTTCATGACAAAAAAGGATCTGGGATTCGATAAGGAAAACCTGATTATTATTCGCAGACCTGATGCTTTTTTCAGACAGATGACCTCGTTCCGAGATCAGATTTTGCAGATTCCGGGAGTTGAAAGGGTTGGCTACTCGCGGGCAGTACCAGGCACAAATTTTAATAATAATGCTTTCTTTAATGATGAAGATCCGGAGAAGAAAACATATCTGTTGCAACAAACCCAGGTAAGTTTTGATTTCCCTGAAGCTTTAGGTGTTAAGCTCGTTGATGGCAGATTCTTTTCAAGAGAATTCAGTACTGATTCAGTGTCAGTTATGATAAATGAGGCTGCGGTTAAGTCGCTTGGACTTACTGATCCCGTGGGGAAGTATATTCTTCAGCCTAGCGGACCTGGTCAGTTCCAGAAACTAAAGATAGTTGGCATAATGAAGGATTTTAATATTACCTCATTGCATAAAACTATTGATCCTGTGTGTTTCACAGTTTTATTTCCGGGAGGAGGAGATCAGTATGCCACCGTTAGACTTTCAGGAAACAATATTAATGGGACTATCCGGGAAATTGAACAAAAGTGGCAGAGCTACACTGATATGCAGCCATTTCAATATGATTTTTTCACCGATTCATGGAATATCCTTTACCAGTTGGAGATGAAAACCGGGAGAATATTTATCGTATTTTCAATTTTAGCAATTCTTATTGCTTGTATCGGTTTGCTTGGTCTGGTAACTTATATTACAAACAAACGAACCAGGGAGATTGGGATCAGGAAAACATACGGAGCTTCTATAAATGTTGTATTGAGACTTCTGTCCAAAGAGGTGATTTATCTTATCCTGTTTTCATCTGTAATTGCCTATCCTGTGGCCTATTTTGGATCTAAGTTCTGGCTTGAAGGATTCGCTGACAAAATAAGTGTAACTCCGTTCATA
>JANNKF010000443.1:0-7783 GCA_031396165.1 Bacteroidales bacterium
CAGCCACAGAGTGGCGACATATCGGTAGAAGAAAGTGTATATAAAGATCTGGCGCCGGAGAGATATAATTATAATGTGAACAAAGAAAAACCCGGCGCTAAAGAAACATGGAGTGTTTACATAATAAAACAAAGAGAAGAAGAACAAACGAATTAATAAGAATGAATATATGGAATCCCGGAGAAACTTTATAAAACAATCGGCAACAGTTGCTATGTTAGCTCCTCTTGCTTTTAATCCTCTTTCATCTTTGGCTGAAAGAAAACTCAAAAATTTCGGTTTTATTTCCGGAATAATAGGTAAAGAGCTTCAGACTGACTGGAAATCAGCCTTGAAAAAGGCCTCCTCATATGGATTTACAGAGATTGAAACCGGAAATTTTCATGGTGAATCAGCCGAAAGTTTTCTCGCATATCTGAAAGAAATCGGAATGACACTTCCTGTCGGAGGATTCGAATTCAATGCCTCTGAAGAGGAATTGAAAAAAAGCATGAGCCTTCTGAAAAACCTGAAAGTAAAATATGCTGTGGTGTACTGGCCCTGGTACACTGGAGGACCTTTTAAATCTGAAGATTGTAAAAAGAGTGCTGAAAGGCTTAACTACCTTGGAAAAGTGTGTAAAGAAAATGGCCTGGTTCTTTGCTGGCACAATCACGATAAGGAATTTGCACCGATGGAAACCGGACTTCCATTCGACTATCTCATGAAGAATACTGACAGTGATCTTGTAAAATGTGAGCTTGATCTCTACTGGGTAAAGAAAGGAGGAGCAGATCCATTGCTTGTAATGAAGCAATATCCCGGAAGATTTCCTGTACTTCATGTAAAAGATATGGCTCCGGGACCAAAGATGGATTTTGAATGCCCGGGAAGTGGCATAATTGATTTTCCATCGTTATTTCTGGAAGCATATAAACAGGGAATAAACCACTATATGGTAGAGAGAGATAATGTACCTGATGGGCTTGCATGTCTCAGGCCATCAGGAGAATATCTGCAGAAAATCGCATTTTGACATAAATCAACCTTCAAGGATCCTATTCGTCTCTTCTGATGACAGACAATTGACCCGAATCCGGTAAAAAATGCTATAAAGCAAAGCTCAAATCAATTATTTTACGTAAATTGCGTTACGTAAATTGCGTAATATGAAAAAACTAACTGCAAACCCCTTTATAACAGCAGGTTATGTATCACCTGAATATTTCTGCGACAGAGTAGAAGAAACTGAGAGAATCATAAATGCAATCCGTTCCGGTAGAAATTTATTATTGATTTCCCTTCGGAGAATTGGGAAATCAGGATTATTGAGACATGTCAAATATCACCTTGAGAATATTAATAAAACTCATTTGGTAATATATATCGACCTGTTACCAACGACCAACGCAACCGACTTGCTTAATGCACTTTCAACTGCATTGATAAGGGTAAAACGTGAAGAAAATAATTTTTTTGAACAGGTTATGAATGTTCTTGGGTCACTAAGACCAAGGTTGACTATTGATACCCTGACAGGGCAACCTTCAATCGAACTGAAGATTGAATCTGGTTCTGATATCCAGTCCGGTTTGGATAATCTGATGAAGCTTATTACGGGAATAAGAAAGGATGTGGTAATTATGTTCGATGAATTCCAGCAGACAGGAAATTACCCTGAAAAGAACACGGAACATATGCTAAGAACTATAATCCAGTCATATCCACAGATTCCTTTCATCTTTTCCGGAAGCAGTAAACATATGCTGGAGAACATGTTCCTGTCTCCCACAAGACCTTTCTATCAGAGTTCAGAAGTAATGTATCTTGAAAATATTAAGGAAGAAAATTACAGAGAATATATTTCTTCAATATTCTCACGCGATAACAAAAAAATTGATCCTGATGCTTTGTCAGAAATATTTGCCTGGACCAGGACACACACCTATTATGTTCAGTATGTCTGCAATATTCTGTATGAAAAGGGATCAGGGATTATTGATCTTAAGAAGGTCCACAATGTATTTCATCAGGTACTCGAGAATTTTGAACCGCTATTTGTAAACTACAGAAATCTGATACCGGGGCATCAGTTCAGGCTGCTTCAGGCTATGGCGGCTGAAAATGGCATCAAACAACCAACTTCAGGCTCATTTATAAGGAAATACAATCTCACGAGTGCCAGTTCGGTAGCAACTTCATTAAAATCACTTTCTGAAAAAGAGATGATTATTTATGACAGAAACATTTGGCTTGTTTATGATGTATTCTTCGCAAGGTGGATGGAATATCATTTTACAACTTCACAATAATACAAACAGATTTTCATGACAAAAAGCAATCTTATTGAAAAGGATCAGATCTGTTGCGGAGGTCATCTTTCAGATCCTGGCGTAAAACTTAAAGCAGGAAGTCTCTCAATGATTTATGAGGGAGGAAATCTCCGATATATTTCAGCCGGAAAGAATGAGATAATCCGAATGATATATGCTGCTGTTCGCGATAAAGACTGGAATACAATCCGGCCAGAAATCTCAGACGAGAAAGTTATATCAGATAAAGACTCTTTTAAGATAAGTTATAATTGCTCTTACAGATCGGGGGATATTAATTTCGCCACCGTTTTTCGTATCGAGGGAAAATCAGATAATTCACTGGTTTTCAGCTTAGATGGGGAAGCATTAACCACTTTTGAAAAAAACAGGATTGGCTTTTGCATTCTTCATCCTGTAGAAAGGTATACTGGTATTGATTGTAAAATTATTCATTCTGATAAAAAAACTGAGATTTGTAAATTCCCGGTCAGCATAAGTCCAAATCAGCCATTTCTCGATATTTCAGCTATGAAATGGGAGATTGAAGATATTAAATGCTCATTGGGATTTTTCGGTGAAATTTTCGAAACCGAAGATCAGAGAAACTGGACAGATTCCTCATTTAAAACATATTGTACCCCATTAACCATTCCATTTCCGGCAAAGGTGAAAAAAGGGGAAAAAATAATCCAGAGTGTAGAATTCAGAATAGAATCAGGCACCACTGTACAAAAAAACAACAAAGAGAGTATTTCAATTACTCTGAATTCTGAAGGCAGAATAGCGTTTCCGAAAATTGGCATTGGCAGATCTACCCGGCCTCAGCCTTTGACTGAAGCTGAAATTAATATTTTCCGCAACCTTGAGTTTGATCATTACCGGATTGATATACACCTGTTTGAGTCAGGCTGGAAAACAAATGCAGGGCTGGCTTTAACAGAGGCAAAAAAACTGAATTACCCTGTTGAATTTGCATTGTTCTTAGATGAAAATGCAGTTCAACAGGCGAGTGAATTCACTGAATGGTTATATGAAAACAATGCGAGCATTGCTGTTATCTGTCTGTATCATAAGGATTTCAGATATACTCCTGACAAGTTAACCGATGCCGTTGGACCAGTGCTCAGAAAAAAATTTCCCGGAATAGTCATTGCGAGCGGCACAAACTCCAATTTTGCCCAGCTTAACAGAAACAGACCTGAATCAAAGTGTAGCAATCTGGTTTGCTATTCCATTCAACCACAGGAGCATGCCTCTGATAACCTTACTCTTGTTGAAAATCTGGAAGCACAGAAGTATACAGTTGAAAGCGCCTTGAATTTTTCAGGTGAAAAGGGTATCTGGGTATCACCAGTCAATATTCAGCGCAGGTTTAATGCCAATACAGGTAACTTTGAGACACATCCAAAAGATGGTGAATTACCTCAACAGGTCGATAGCAGGCTCATGTCACTTTTTGGAGCCTACTGGGCTGCCGGAAGCCTTAAGTATCTCTGTGAATCGGATGCAGAAGGGGTTACCTACTTTGAAACGGCCGGGGAAAGAGGATTGCTGCAAGGTGATTATGATTCACGATGGCCTGCCGGATTTCAGGCAGTAAAGGGAATGATTTTCCCGATATTCCATGTTTTCAGGTTTATTCTAAAATATAAGTCCTTCAAAGTTGTGAGAAGCATTTCAAGTCACCCTCTGATGGTTGAATTGCTGACTCTTACAGACGGAAAGGAGTATAAGTTAATAGTAACTAATTTAACGCATGAATCACATGATGTTATACTGCCTGTGCATGGAAAATATAAGACCAAACAGTTGAACAGTGATTCCTTCGCAAAAGCTTCCTCAGATATGAACTGGATAGAAACCAGCTTTAAAATTACTACTTATGACGGCGGTAGATTTCTTTTGCCTCCATTCTCAACAACTTTTATAGAATGATATTAATTGTATTTGATATTTGTATCAGAATAATTAATTTGGAACCTGGAACCCGGAACCTGGAACCCGGAACGCGGAATTTGTAATTTTAATAAATAAATAATGATATGATACTAGTTCAGAATTACACACTTGCGGTTCTACTCTGCGCTGTTGCTATGATCTGCTGGGGTTCGTGGCAGAACACCCAAAACCTGATCGGTAAAAGCTGGAGGTTTGAACACTACTACTGGGATTTTTCGATCGGGATCTTTCTCTTTGCCCTTCTTATGGCATTCACATTTGGCAGTATCGGTACTGAGGGTCGAAGTTTCCTCCCCGATCTCAGTCAGGCAGATCCAAAGAATCTTTTATCAGCTGCAGTGGGAGGTGTTATCTGGAACATCGGCACACTCCTTCTCGTTGCTGCCATTTCGATTGCAGGCATGTCGGTCGCATTTCCAATCGGTGGTGGCATAGGCTGGACGCTCGGGATCCTTATTAATTATATAGGAAAACCTGAAGGAAATCCACTTTTTCTTTTCGGAGGTACTGCTTTTATTGTTCTTGCAATAATAATGAGCATGCAGTCGTACAAAAAGCTGGCAGCCAATCAGAAAAAACCTACTTTAAAAGGAATTGTTCTGTCACTTATGGCAGGATTATGCATTGCATTTTTCTACAGGTTTGTCGCATCAGCTCTGGCAACTGATTTCTCTCCTGCTGATGCCGGAAAGATAAGTTCCTATACTGCAGTAGTCTTCTTTTCTATCGGGGCATTGATCTGTACAGTCATCCTCAATCCCCTCTTCATGGCTAAACCTGTTCAGGGTGAACCCGTTAAATTGTCAATATGGTTAAAGGCACCTTCCCGGACACACCTTCTTGGAATGCTCGGCGGTGCGATCTGGTGTGTGGGAAACTCTGTAAGTTTTATGTCGGTAAATGCTGCCAGTCCGGCAATTTCATATGGACTGAGCAATTCCGCTCCTGTTGTGGCAGCTTTATGGGGGATATTTGTCTGGAAAGAGTTCAAAGATGCTCCAAAAGGTACAAACCTGTTACTGAGCATGATGTTTGGATTTTACCTGATAGGTTTAGTTCTGATTGTTTACTCAAGATTTGCATAAATGTATAATAAGAAAGAAGTCGCTTTGTGTCCCTTTGTGTAAACCTTTGTGCGCCTTTGTGGTAAAGGAAATCAATTTAACCTCAAAGGAACACTAAGGACAACATGAAGTAACACAAAGGGGAAAAATAGTCAAATATTATATTACAACTTCATAATAATCAATAAGAATGGGCAAAAAGATAGTATTATTAAGCATTCTGATAATTAACGTCGGAATAATTTTTTCACAGGAGAATACATGGAAAGGACCTTCTGTAGATCTTAAGCATGGAAAACTTAAAGTCTCGGAGAATAAAAGATTCCTGGTATTCGAAGATGGGACTCCCTTTTTCTATCTGGGCGATACCGGCTGGGAACTTTTTCATCGTCTTAATAAGCAAGAGACTGAAAAGTATCTTGAAAACCGTCGCGCGAAAGGGTTTACAGTAATTCAGGCTGTTGCACTGGCTGAACTGGACGGACTTAATACTCCAAATGCAGAAGGGAACAGACCATTAATTGACAATGACCCGCTAAAACCAAACGAAGCCTACTTCGCTCATGTCGACTGGGTAATAAGAAAAGCTGCAGAAAAAGGGATCTTTATCGGACTGCTTCCTACCTGGGGCGATAAATGGAACAAGAAGTGGGGCCAGGGTCCCCAGGTGATCAATCCTGAAAATGCCAGAGCATACGGGAAATTTCTCGGAAACCGATACAAAAACTATCCAAACATAATTTGGATACTTGGAGGTGACAGACCGGTAGAAACCGATATCCATAAACAGATTATTATTTCAATGGCAGAAGGATTGAGAGAAGGAGACAGCGGATCGCACCTGATAAGCTTTCATCCAACAGGTGGATCGGGCTCTTCACAGTATTTTCAGAACGAATCATGGTTAGATTTCAACATGCGTCAAAATGGTCACAGCATGAGTTATACAGAGAGGTACCATAAGACTTACGATGATTATTTGAAAGAACCTGTGAAGCCTGTAATTGACTCAGAACCAATTTATGAGGATCATCCTATCAATTTCAATCCGGATGCAAACGGTCATTCTACTTCTGCGGATGTCCGCAGACCTCTTTACTGGGACCTCTTCAGCGGAGCATTCGGACATACCTATGGTCACCACTCAGTATGGCAAATGTGGGCTCCGTCGCGTACTCCCATCAACAGACCTCTCATGCCCTGGTACGAGGCTATTGATCAGAAAGGAGCAGAACAGATGATGTTTGGTCGCCTTCTGATGGAATCGAGACCGTTCCTGACACGAATTCCAGATAGCTCAATAGTAGTGCCATCCAGTATTACTTCTGCTGTTCCCGGCACCGGATCGTACAAATTTGTTGCCACACGCGACCAGGAAGGTACCTATGCAATGATATATGTTCCTGTCGGCAGGAAATTTTCAGTCCGTATGGATGCAATTAAAGGAAAGGAAGTAGTGGCATGGTGGTTCAATCCTCGAAATGGTGAGGCTAAACAGATCGCAAAGTTTCCCAATACAGCAACACAGACATTTATTACTCCCGATCCAGGAGAGAATCTTGACTGGATTCTGGTGCTTGATGATGCTTCAATAAAATATCCGGCTCCCGGATCAATAAAATAGCTAAATGCAACCTGGATTGTCTTCATACACTTACACATGGGCAGTTGGCGTCCCCGGATCCATGCCATTAAAACCATTATCTGCAATTGAACTGGTAGACAAGGCAGCCAAATCAGGTCTAAAGCTAGTTCAGATAGCGGATAATCTGCCGCTTGAAGAATGGTCACCTGAGCAACTTTCTGAATTATACTCTTATTCTGCTGTTAAAAATATAACAATAGAAATGGGAGGCCGGGGTATGACTCCTGAACATACCGTTAAATGTCTGAAGGCTGCTGAATTGGTACACTCTCCAATCCTGAGAATGGTAATTGATGCTGTGGGTTTTGAACCTGATTTAAAGACTATTACAAACATTATTAAGAGTTTAATACCTGAACTAAAATCGAGGAATATAAAACTGGCTATTGAAAACCACGACCGTTTTAAAGCAAGGGAGTTTGAGAAAATTATTCAGTCTGCCGGAACTGAGTTTGTCGGCATCTGCCTCGATTCGGTCAATTCAATGGGTGCCGGTGAGGGATTTGATGAAGTGTCAAAAATATTGCTTCCATATACAATAAACCTTCATGTTAAAGATTTCACAATTCGCAGGGTATCACATAAAATGGGAATCATTATTGAAGGAGCCCCTGCTGGAAAAGGGATGCTGAATATCCCATCGATGATTACAAAACTATCGATCACTGAACAATGCCAGAGTGCAATTATCGAACTGTGGACTCCGCCGGAACAAACTATTGAAGATACGATCCTTAAAGAAGAGAGATGGGCTGATGAAAGTATTACTTATCTCAAATCAATATTAACTTAATCTGCGTTGATCTGCGCGATCTGCGGGA
>JANNKF010000463.1:0-9414 GCA_031396165.1 Bacteroidales bacterium
TTTTGAAGATCCCGACAAACCGGGGAAATACCGCATCTATATTATCGGATCGCACGATGTTAGATTTAAGAGTTATTGCGGTCCGGATATAAGGGCCTGGTCGGCTCCTGTTGAGGACTTGTCCAACTGGCGTGATGAAGGACCCATTTTTACATATCAAATAGGCGGACAGTGGGATGTCATGTATGCTCCTGACCTCGTTGAGGTGAAAAGAAAAGACGGCACAAAGGAATACTATCTGTACCCGCACAGCCGTGGCCGGAACAGAGAAGCGATGGTGTCCAAAGGAAGCCGTCCGGATGGTCCATTTACCCCTCTCAACATGAGTGCAGACGGAATGGGTACTGTACCCGGAAGCACTATGGGATTTGATCCGTCAGTATTTATTGAATACGTCACGGATAAGGAAGACCCTGATTATGAGACCGGTTTCAGAGCGTACGGTTTCTGGGGATTCCAAAGGTCATCGGCGGGTCAGTTGGATCAGAACACAATGTACTCGCTCAGGCCCGGAACTCAATCCATTGGCTATTTTATTCCTGCCAGTTCCAGATACGGTGTCGTCAGAGACCCGGCAGGTACAGTTTATCCTGCTGTTTATCCGGGTGAAGATCTTGGTTCGTTTAACTTTTTTGAAGCAGCGTCTATTCGCAAGATTGGTAATAAATATATATGGGCTTACAGCGGATATTCAGGCCCTGAATATGGACTAAGCAGTACCAACTCAGCGTTGCGTTACGCATATGGTGATTCTCCGCTGGGTCCGTGGAAAAGCGGTGGAGTTCTTGTCGATTCACGTGCGGTGGTGGCGGGTCAGGACGGAACCACACTGCAGACGAGATATTCGGGACATAATACGCATGGTAGCGTCGAGTTGATCAACGACCAGTGGTATGTGTTTTTTCACAGGGCGCCAAGGGGATTCGGAAATGCGCGTCAGCCGATGGTAGCTCCGGTCACGATCGAATGGGATGAAAAACCGGTGGCAGAAGGCGGGAAAGTTACAATCAGAGGATATGACCCGTATTCGGAAGATAATAAATGGACAGCAAAAGATAGTCAGGGAAGAGAATATACCGGAGCCGAGGTAACTTCGGAAGGCTTTCAAATCTACGGCCTCGATCCCTATCAATATTACTCCGCCGGATACGCGTGTTATCTTTCAAACCTTAACAGCCAACAGGATTCATGGGATATATGGGATAATAACATGCCCATTACAAATGTAGCTAACGATAACATAATAGGGTATAAGTACTTTGGCTTTGGAGGGCTAGACAAAGACAAGAAAGGTTTGAAGGCCTTCGAAGGGACCAAATACAGGAACAAAACAGCATTTAATCTGTTCCTTACACCAAAAACAAAAAACGCATTTAAGGTCAACGTCTGGTTAGACGGACCATGGGACAATGATACGTGGAAAGGTAAAAAAATAGGTGAGATAAATGTACCCGCAAATTCTGCGCAGGAAGCAACAAAATTCACGATAGACGTTTCAGCATTTGTCGACAATCTGGACAAAAAACATGCTATTTTCCTTGTAGCCGAAGGTGCTGACCCGGACGGTCTTTTCGATCTAATCGGACTGGGATTCAGCACAAACAAAAAGAAAATAGTTCGTCCGATTACGCCCACAGTAAGTATTAAGGTCAACGGATTGGCGATAGATCTGCCGGCCACTCCGGTCAGGTCCACAAATGCCAACGGAATTGTCGGTCTTGATCTTTATGAGACTAGTTATAAACTTCCGTCCAGCATAACCGGAATACCTGCCGTATCGGCATCTGCGAGCGATCAGGATGTAAAAGTGGCTATTACGCAAGCGGAATCGAAAACCGGAACGGCTGTTTTGCGATTTGATTATAAAGGCGTGGTCAAAACATACAGAGTCGTATTTGTTTCGGCTGATTGAATAAAAATATCAGCCAGCAGAAGGATCAACCACCCTCCCGATGAAGAGAATTGTATTGGTTGTTGTTTCTCTGATAATATAGATAAATGAATGATCAATATTTAATATGAATGTCAATGGCATTGAAGTGGTACCAATATCTACAATTGTTGCGGCTGCTGCTTCTGTTCCTTCTTCATTTGTTTCAATAAAAGCCTGATGGGTTACTTCGTTAATAAGCAGGCCGATATCTGAAATATTTGAAAAATCAGCAAAATCACTAAAAGCAATACCCATTCCCATTATAGTAAGGACATCCTTCAACTGTTTCTTGTAACCATATTTGAATCTTGGAAATGAAAGATCCGTCTCCAGCTCTCTAAGTCCTGCAATCCAGGCTTTGAAATTGGTGTCTGTCAGAGATGCGGCCAATGCGTTTGTTCCGGTCTTTTCATTTGGTAATATTACATCCATTACGAAATTGCCCTGTCCGTATGGGAACTCGGCAAGAACGAAATCTTCACCGGTATATATTTTAAAATCAGACTTCTGTTTCATCATCGGAACATCCACTGTGGTGCCATCCGGCTTATAGAATGAGCTGTTGACAGTGTTGGCTTTATCAAATTGTGAATTCCATTTTCCTTTAAAATATATTGCGTTAATAAGAAGCATAACCGTGTTGTCGTTCATCTTATCTACCATGTTTTTAATTAGCCCGTTCGTCTTACTTTCAATCCAGGTGTTTATTTGTTTTGGAACTAGTGGATCCGTAATATCAAAAGATTTTGCTTCAGCATTATAATATCCTGTAAGTATGTCAGTGAAAGGCTTTTTCACAACAAAATTATTCTCTGTCCAGACTGAATTTGCAACAGTGATAATGACACGTTTATCAACAGAAAGCAGTGCTTCTGAAAGACTTTTATATGAATTATTAATAACTTCAGGTGTTAATCCGTTAACACTAAGAGCTTCCATCATTGCATCCCGGGTTGTCCCTGCCGAACCATTGAGTGTCATTGAGAGTGCATATGAGATGCTGAGAGGGGAGATGATGAGATTCCCTTTTTCAGACTCATTTTCAATTGTTCTACGGAATATATCAAATGCAAAAGCATTTTCCGAATCAATTAACTCAACCTGATCGGCACTTAAGCTGATTCCAACAGGTTCAAGAGGCAGAATTTCAGAATTATCCTTGCTGCAGGAAAAAAGAAACAGCAAAGTTGAGAACAAAAATCCGATAACTTGTCTGTCCATAGCATTTTTCATAGCGATATTTCTTTAGGTAACTTAGAAGGGGAATCGTCCAAATATCATGCCATAAGGCTATGATCTCTTCTTATGTTTTTTTGAAGTTTCAAGATAAGCCTTTAGATATATCACCGATATTGTAAGAAAGATCATTCCAAGCAACAGGAAAATAATAAAAATAAAGACGGTTGGGTTTTTAATTCCCGGAATTGGATGTCTTAGTCTGAATACATATCCAAAGACAGTGTATACGAGAACCATTACTGATATTACGAGACTTACCAGGATTGTTGTTCCGTCAAATATCCTGGTGGTTTTATAAAACTCTGATTTTTTAAAACTGATGTATGATGCTCTGGCATATGCATTTGCACGGTGATGCGACCTGTCCTGCCTGTACTTCCTCCAGTCTTCCATTGTCTGTTGGTAGACCTGTTCGTCGCTTCTTAACTTATCGAAATTGGCTATAAGGAATTCGTAAGCTTCCGTAGAACTGATGAATATATCTTTTGCTTCAGGAGAAGAGTTTATATCGGGATGGTAAAGACGTGCTTTCCTCCTGTATGCTTTTTTTATATCATCTACAGAACAGCCATGCTGCAATCCCAGTATTTCATAATAATCTGATAAAGTCATATTTTTGACCGGAAGGGAACACTACAAGGAACGAAAAAAAATTCATTTTACAATTCCTGTAAATCCCATGAATGCCATTGCCAGAATGCTCGCGATTACCAGTGAAATAGGCACACCTTTCATTCCTTTTGGAATCTCTGCAAGTTCAAGTTGTTCACGGATACCTGCTAGAATTACCAGGGCCAGGCCAAAACCTATGGCTGTGGCTCCACCAAAAACAACACCCTGAATCAGATTATAATCTTTTTTAATTACCAGGATGGCAACGCCAAGAACAGCGCAGTTTGTTGTTATAAGCGGAAGAAATATTCCAAGTGCCTGATATAAGGTTTGGCTCACTTTCTTAAGGATAATTTCTACCATCTGAACCAGAGCCGCTATTACCAGAATAAAAGTTATAGTCTGCATGAATTCTATCCCCAGTTTATTAAGGACATAAATCTGAATGAGATAGGTAACCATTGTAGCCAGCACAATTACGAACGTTACTGCTCCTGCCATTCCCAGGGCTGTATTTACCCTGTTTGAGACTCCAAGGAAAGGACATATACCAAGGAACTGTGCCAGTACTACGTTATTTATGAAAACTGCCGAAATGATAATTAATATGTATTCCATTTCAATCTTTATTTGGATTTTTTAATCCGGTTAACTATTGCAATAAGATAACCGAGTGTCATGAAAGCTCCCGGAGCCAGAATAAATATAAGTATCCCATCGCCGGTGATAAATTTATATCCCATAATTGTCCCACTTCCCACTATCTCGCGGAATGCACCAATCACACCAAGAGCAAGGGTGTAACCAAGTCCCATACCAAGACCGTCGAAAAAAGAGGATAATACAGAGTTCTTGCTTGCAAACGCTTCCGCACGTCCCAGTACTATACAGTTCACGACAATCAGAGGAATGAAAATCCCGAGCTTATCATATAATCCAGGTACATAGGCCTGCATCAGAAGGTCGACGATTGTTACAAATGAAGCAATTATCACAACAAATGCAGGGATCCTGACCTTGTCGGGTATAACATTTGAAAGGAGAGAGATAACCACATTTGATCCGATCAGAACGAAGGTGGTTGCAATGCCCATACCCATCCCATTCAAAGACGATGAGGTTGTAGCAAGGGTAGGGCATGTACCTAGTACAAGAACAAGAATGGGGTTTTCTTTTATAAATCCTTTAGTAAAATTCTGAAGCTGACTCATTTGGTACCTCCTTTCTGAAGTGTGCTATATCCGCGCTGAACTGCATCGCAGAATGCCCTTGAACTTATTGTGGCGGCGGTTATTGCATCAACCGTGCCACCATCTTTTTTTACTTTCAACATAAATTCTGAAGGGTTTTTATCATTGAATTGTTCCCTGAATTCCGGCTCTGCCATCTTGGTCCCTAGTCCCGGTGTCTCCTTCTGTTCAAGTACTGTGATATTAATAATGGTTCCATCGGGTTTGAAACCGGCCATTAGTCGAATGTAACCACTGAAACCATTTTTTGTATAGGTGTTTACTGCATAACCAACGATTACATCATCCTTTTTAGCAGGATAGATCTCAAGACTATCACCGTCACCGGTTGGTAGTCTGTACTGTTCGTCATTTGGATTATTGTTAAATTCGGGAACAACCATTTTTATAGCATCAAGTTTTTTGTTTAGAATGGACAGTTCAATTGGTTCCTTCGTAAACTCATATACAAAGCCCAGACCGGCAGCTGCTGCAAGCGAGATGAGTGTCAGCGATAGCACCATGTTTTTGAATGTTGATTCAGTTTTAGCCATTTTTTACCTCCTCGCCAAATCGTTTAGGTTTTATATAAGCATTCATAAGCGGAACAAATGCATTCATAATTAGTATTGCAAAAGAAACCCCTTCAGGATAAGCTCCGTAAATCCTGATGATTACAGTAAGGAACCCTATTCCGATACCATATATAATCATTGCTTTAGGATTCATAGGAGAAGTGACATAATCGGTGGCCATAAATATTGCCCCGAGTAATACCCCTCCGGTAAGGATGTGAAAAACAGGACCGGCAGCCGTTTCAGGATCGAATAGCCAAAGGATAGTTGTAAAGAGAGCAATTGTAGCAATAATAGAAACAGGGATATGCCATGTAATTATCTTTTTATAAAGCAACCACACAAAACCCAGTACAAGTGCTAGGGCTGCAACCTCACCCATTGATCCGCCCATTTTACCAAGAAGCAGGTCCATTGTATCTGGTACCTTCTTCATGAGTTCGGAAAGTGGTTCACCGTTTTTGATTCCTTCTTTTATTATAGCGAGAGGAGTCGCTCCTGTAATTGCATCAAGATAACCTGTTTTGAATCCTGATGGTATTGGCCAGCTGGTCATTTGAACAGGAAATGATATCAGCATGAAAACGCGTCCGACAAGTGCCGGATTAAAAGGGTTATTTCCAAGACCTCCAAATGTCATTTTTGCAATACCTATCGCAACAAGACTTCCAAGAACTACCATAAATACCGGTATGTTCGATGGAAGGTTAAATGCGAGCAGCATTCCGGTTACCAGTGCAGATCCGTCTGTGATTGAGACAGACTTCTTCAGAATAAAACGCTGGATAAGGTATTCAAAAAGGATACACGAAATGATTGCAGATGATGTTACAATTATCGCACCTGTCCCAAAATAAATTATTGATGTTATTAGCGAGGGAATAAGAGCAATAACTACGCCATACATCAGCTTTTTTGTAGTTTCAGTGCCATGCGTATGAGGCGATGGCGAAATATTCAGCAGGTTACTCATATAGTTATTAAGGCTTGTTATTTCATGTTTCGTTCGCGAACCATCCTTGTTACCGTGGATTTGCCGAGTCTTATATAATCGAGCAAGGGTCGGCCGGCAGGACAGGTATAACTACACGATCCACACTCCATACAGTCAGTAATTTTTTCAGTCTCTGCTCTTTCGAAGAATCCTTTTTCCGCAAGAAGCATTAGCAGAAAAGGTTCAAGATTGAGGGCACATGCAGATACACACTTTGCACATCGTATGCAAGGATTGACATCTGATCTGTCAGATTCATCATGGGGAAACAGAATTATCCCGGACGTACCTTTTACAACCGGAACTTCAGGATTATTCAGCGCTTTACCCATCATGGGTCCGCCATTTACAATTTTGCCTGTATCTTCGGGCATTCCTCCGGCGGCTTCAATGAGTCTGCTGACGGGAGTTCCTATTCTCACCAGATAGTTTCCCGGATGACGTACTGATTTTCCGGTTATAGTAACAACCCTTTCAAAAAGAGGTTTGTTTTTCTGAACAGCTTCATAAACTGCATATGCCGTTCCCACGTTATGTACAACAGCACCGACCTCGATCGGCAGGCGACCTGATGGTACTTCCCTGTTAATAAGAGCTTTGATGAGCTGCTTCTCGGCTCCCTGGGGGTATTTTACTTTTAAAGCGTGTACAGTAATTCCGTTAAAAGAAACAGCAAGGTCCGAAAGATGACTAATAGCATCAGGTTTGTTATTCTCTATTCCGATCATTGCCTTTTCAACCTTCAGAGCCTTCATCAGAATCGTAATACCGATAAGGATCTCTTTGCCCTTTTCCATCATAAGGCTATGATCCGATGTGAGATATGGCTCACATTCAACTCCATTAATCAGAAGGATGTTACATTTTTTTCCTTCAGGAACATTAAGTTTGACATGCGAAGGAAAAGTGGCACCCCCAAGACCAACGATACCACATTCAAGGCATCTTTCTGTAATTTCTTCAGATGAAAGAGTGATTTCTGCGACAATATCTTTACTTCTGTCAATTGTCTCAACCCATTCATCACCTTCAACATCGATAAGAATGGCAGTCTGCTTATAACCTGAGCTATCAGATACCTGATCGATCTTATTAATTTTTCCGGAGACTGAGGAATGTATGTTTGATGAAACAAACCCTTTGCTGGTTGCCAGCACCTGACCTGTCTTTACATAATCACCTTTGTTAACGACCGGGATGGCCGGTGCACCAATATGCTGGGAAACAGGTATTACAACACTTGCGGGAACCGGAAGATGAGCAATTGGTTTTTCAGCTGTGATTTTGTTTTCTGGTGGATGAATACCTCCTATGGGAAATGTTTTCAACACTTTAGTATTTTTTAATAATAATTATTTTCCGGAAACTGTCTCACCTTCTGCCTCAGCTTTAACTTTACGAGGAGGGAAGTTGAGTTCGATTATTGAATTTGTAGGGCATACTGCGACACATTTTCTGCAGAAGGTGCACTTTTTGGCATCGATATAAGCAAGGTTGTTCTCAATCGTTATAGCATCAAATTCACATATTTTCAGGCATTTACTGCAACCGATACAGGCAACTTTGCATGCTCTTCCGGCGGGACCTCCTTTATCACAGTTTGAGCAGGCAACATATATCTTTCTGTCTTTCTTTGCTTTTTTCCGTAATTCAATAAGGTATCTCGGACAGGCTTTAACACATGCACCGCAGGCTACACACTTATCGTCAATTATTACTGGCAATTCAAGGGTTGAGTCCATATAAATGGCATCAAAGGCACAAGCTCTGAAGCAGTCACCCAATCCCATGCAGCCATAACTGCAGTCGGTTTCTCCTGCATAAAGGTTATTTGATATTCTGCAATCTGCAGCACCGTCATAAACTGATGTATGAGGTCTGAATTCAGGTGTGCCGTTGCAAAGAAGAACCGCAACAATTGGATCTACAACAGGTGCCTCTCTTCCAAGGATTTTGGCTGCAGCACCCATTACATCGGAACCACCCACAGGGCAATTAAGACCTTCAAATGAATCAGATTTAACCAGTTCTTCAGCAAAATTCCGGCAACCTGCAAAACCGCAACCTCCACAATTGGCTGCAGGCAATACCGTCTGAATATCATCAATACGCGGATCCTCGAAAACTTTGAACTTCTGTGCAACAAAATATAATATTACAGCCGAGATCAATGCCAGGAGACTAAGGCTGATAATTGTAATAACAATTGTAGGACTCATCAGTTAAACTTTTAACGTAAACGTAAACTTTTCATTGACCCTTTTTTTGAAGAAGAAGAGTATACTATAATAAGGAATGAGTATTCCCAGTGATAGCAATCCGGCAGCCAGTTCGGAAACATTGAGAACTAAGAGAACAATCAGAGTGATAATTACTGAAATCAGTGGAAGAAGATAACCAAGAAACAATGCGGCATATCCCATCGATTGCTGCATTAATATCGTAACCCTGTCGCCGGGGCGAACATCATAATTCCCGGCTACCTCTATAATCTTCTCCTCCTTGCCAGACATGTTGCATGAACCTTCTGCGTGGCATCCGGAACAAGCTGTCGAAGAGGATATTGTGACACTGACAGATGAATCACCAATCTTCTGTACAATACCTTCGTGATTAATTGTTCCGGTGTTTTTTGTAGTTTTCATACCCTGTTCCGTTGCGACGGGAAAAATTCATCGCAAATTTAGAATTACACAACAATACAAAGATGCTTTTTATCAGTTTTTACAATGATTTTGTTATTTATATTGGGTATAAATAATTTAAGGTAGATTTGTTTTGGTAGGGACATGCCATGGCGTGTCCTTACTGTCATGCCATGGCATGTCCCTA
>JANNKF010000468.1:0-12563 GCA_031396165.1 Bacteroidales bacterium
GCGTAATGTTACCATTATACCGATGGGCATGTTTTTTCTCAGCTTGAAGTTAGAGATATCTTTTGTGGAAAAAGTCTGAACGGCTTTCTGCCCAGCAATATCGGACATCTCTTTGACGCCGTATTCAAGCAGTTTTTTATCGGCAATTGCCTGTCCGACTCCCTGGTTAATAACAATCTTTTGCAACTTCGGAACCTGCATTACGGTTTTATATCCGAATTCCTTCATTAACGCAGGGATGACCTCTTCTTTATACTTGGTTTTTAGCGCAGGTATGTACATTACTTGATCTCCTCTCCTGATTTTTTTGAATAACGCACTAATTTATCTTTTTCATTGAGTCTTTTGCCAACGCGGGTAGGTTTTCCTGAAGCAGGATCAATAAGCATGAGGTTTGAAATATGTACCGGTGCCTCCTTCTTTACAATACCACCCTGGGGAGCTTTTGTGTTTGGCTTGGTATGTTTTGATACCATGTTTACACCTTCAACAATTGCTCTTGTCTTCTCTCTGTCGACTTCAAGAATGCGGCCTTTCTGGCCTTTTGATTCACCTGTTATAACCATAACAGTGTCTCCCTTTTTTATATGTGTTTTCTTCTGCATCGTTGTGTATTTAAATATATTACAACACTTCAGGTGCTAATGAAACAATCTTCATGTACTTGTCACGTAGTTCTCTTGCAACTGGGCCGAAGATACGTGTACCACGTACTTCATTAACGTTGTTGAGCAGAACCACTGCGTTATCGTCGAATCTTATATAGGAACCATCAGGACGACGGATCTCTTTTTTAGTTCTGACGACAACTGCTTTGCTTACAGTACCTTTTTTTGCTTCTCCTGAAGGAAGTGCGGATTTCACACTCACAACAATTTTATCACCTACTGTAGCATATCTCTTTTTGCTACCACCGAGTACCCTGATGCATAAAACTTCTTTTGCACCTGAATTATCGGCTACGGACAATCTGCTTTCCTGTTGTATCATGATTACTTAGCTCTTTCGATTATTTCAATTAATCTCCATGCCTTATTCTTGCTCAAAGGCCTGGTTTCTGATATACGTACGGTATCTCCAACGCCGCATGTATTCTCTTCGTCGTGCGCCATCAGCTTTTTTGTTCTGTTAATAAACTTGCCATAAATTGGATGTTTAACTTTCCTTTTAACGGCTACGATGATGGACTTGTCCATTTTTGTGCTGACAACTACACCAATACGCTCTTTTCTAAGATTCCTTTCTTCCATCGCTGACTAGCTATTTGATTTCTTATTCAACTCTCTTGTACGCATTTCGGTTAGCAGGCGTGCAATCGTAAGTTTCACTTCTTTAACCTTTTGTGGGTTATCAAGGGGCGTGATTGCATGGTTTAGCTTCATACGAACGAGCATTGTCCTCTCTGTATCGATCCTCTCAAGAAGATCCGGGGTGCTTAACTCTTTTATTTCTGAAGTTTTCATTTCTGTCTAATTATTATTCCTGTACGTAATCGCGTCTTATAACAAATTTTGTTGTTATCGGAAGTTTCTGAGCTCCCAGACGGAGTGCCTCTTTTGCAACTTCATAGGGGACACCTTCGGCTTCAAGTATTATTCTCCCAGGGGTTATCGGTACAACAAAACCTTCAGGCGCTCCTTTTCCTTTACCCATACGAACCTCTGCAGGTTTCTTGGTTATAGGCTTATCGGGGAAAATCCTGATCCACAACTGACCTTCACGTTTCATGTGACGTGTAACAGCCTGGCGAGCTGCTTCGATCTGCCTTCCGGTGATCCAATGCTCTTCAAGTGCCTTGATACCAAATGATCCGAATGCCAGCTGGTTGCCTCTTTGTGCATTGCCTTTCATTCTTCCCTTCTGGGCTCTCCTGAATTTGGTCCTTTTCGGTTGTAACATTGCTCAAATATTGTTATAAATTATATACTAAGTATCTTACTTCTTTATTTTTCTCTTGAGGCTTTTGCTCTTGGCATTTCTTGCCCCGATGTTCGGACTGAGATCCCTCTTGCCGAAAACTTCACCATTGCAAATCCATACCTTAACGCCAAGGAGACCTACTTTTGTATGTGCCTCAGCCAGAGCATAATCGATATCTGCTCTTAAGGTATGAAGTGGAATACGTCCCTCTTTATATGATTCACTTCTGGCCATTTCAGCGCCACCCAGACGACCGGAGATCATAATTTTAATTCCTTCAGCACCCATACGCATTGTAGAGGCAATTGACATCTTGATAGCACGACGGTAAGAGATTTTACCTTCGAGCTGACGGGCTACATTATTAGCAACAATATTGGCATCGAGCTCAGGTCGTTTTACTTCAAAGATGTTTATCTGAACCTCTTTCTTGGTTATTTTCTTGAGTTCTTCCTTCAGCTTGTCAACTTCCTGTCCGCCTTTTCCGATGATAATTCCCGGACGTGCAGTGTTAACTGTTACAGTAATTAGCTTCAGTGTTCTTTCAATAATAATCTTGGAAAGACTGGCTTTCGCAAGCCTGGCATTCAGGTATTCCCTGATTTTTGTATCCTCAACCAGTTTACCGGAAAAATCTTTTCCACCGTACCAGTTTGAATCCCATCCTTTGATTATACCTAATCTGTTACCTATCGGATTTACTTTTTGTCCCATCTGTTCTAATTTGATGTTTTTTCAACTTCATTAATCTTGCTGTCGAGCACGAGAGTTACATGGTTAGATCTTTTTCTTAACCTGTAAGCTCTACCCTGCGGTGCTGTCTGCAGTCTTTTCAACGAACGGCCTCCGTCGACATGGATCAGTTTTACAAACAGATTGCTGTCTTCGACTCTTATGCCTTCATTTTTCGACTGCCAGTTGGCAATAGCGGAGAGGAGAAGTTTCTCCATCCTGCGAGATGCCTCCTGAGAACTGAACTTGAGGACATCAAGTGCTTTGTTTACTTCCATGCCGCTTATAAGATCGGTTACCAATCTCATCTTCCGGGGAGAAGTAGGACAGTTTCTGAGGATCGCCTGATATCTGCTCCTGGCGGCCTCTTTTTTCTGGTCAGCTGTATTTCTTTTTCTTGCACCCATTTCTAAATGTTTTATTGTTTACATTACTTATTACCAGAGTGACCCCTGAAAGTACGGGTTGGCGAGAATTCTCCCAGTTTATGTCCAACCATATTCTCGGTAATGTAAACGGGGATAAACTTGTTCCCGTTATGAACAGCTATAGTATGTCCTACAAATTCAGGTGAGATCACCGATCTTCTTGACCATGTCTTGATCACTGATTTCTTCTGTCCTGCATTCATTTCAACAACTCTTTTATCAAGTTTGAAATCAATGAAAGGGCCTTTTTTAATTGATCTACTCATAATATATCAGCTATTTTTTCCTTCTTTCAATAATATGTTTTGCAGAGTACTTCTTCTTGTCTCTGGTCTTGAAACCTTTTGCAGGAATTCCCTTGCGTGATCTTGGATGTCCGCCTGATGCCCTTCCTTCACCACCACCCATCGGGTGATCAACCGGGTTCATAACAACACCTCTGACCCTGGGACGACGTCCCTGCCAGCGTGAGCGGCCTGCCTTACCCGATCTCTCAAGGTTATGATCAGCATTAGATACTGTACCTATTGTTGCACGGCAGGTAGTGAGGATCAATCTGGTTTCTCCTGAAGGGAGCTTTATTGTTGCATATTTCCCGTCACGGGCAGAAAGCTGTGCATATGTTCCTGCACTGCGGGCTATTGCCCCGCCTTTACCTGGTTTCAGTTCTATGTTATGAATGATGGTACCCATTGGTATATCACTCAGAAACAAAGTATTTCCGATCTCAGGAGATGCTTCTGTACCCGATAAAAGAGTTTGACCGACCTGAAGACCGGTTGGAGCTACAATGTATCTCTTCTCACCATCTTTATAAACAACCAGCGCAATTCTTGATGTACGGTTAGGATCGTACTCAATTGTCTTTACTGTTGCAGGCATTCCATCTTTTTCCCTCAGGAAATCGATTACTCTGTACATTTTCTTGTGACCGCCTCCGACATATCTCATTGTCATTTTGCCGCTACCATTCCTTCCTCCGGACCTCTTAATGGGACGAAGCAAGGATTTCTCCGGCACAGCACTAGTGATTGTATCAAAAGTGCCGGCGATCTTGTGTCTCTGACCTGGTGTTACAGGATTGATCTTTCTGACTGCCATATAGATTATTAAATATTGCTATAGAAATCAATTTTGTTTCCTTCTGCAAGTGTAACAATAGCTTTCTTTGTAGCTGATGTTTTTCCTGTAAGAAGACCCGATTTGGTATTACGGGATTTTATTTTTCCGCCATAACGCATCGTGTTAACCGCATCGACTGTAACTGAATACAATTCTTCCACGGCCTTCTTTATCTGCAACTTATTAGCGTTTCTAACAACGAGAAAACCATAGCGATTAAATTTATCGCCCTGGCTTGTCATTTTTTCCGTTACAATCGGTTTAAGCAAAATATTCATTACTCAAAATTTTCTAGTTTTCAAATGTTGCCTGCAAAACGTCAACTGCACTCTCGACCAGTATAAGAGTTGAAGCCTTCATTATCTTGTAAGTGCTTAATTCACTGGCAATTACAACTTCAACCCCATGTACATTTCGGGATGACAAATATATATTATTATTTTGTTCCGGTAAAACAAATACTGATTTTTTATTTGCAAAATTCAGGTTATTTCCCATTTTGATGATCTCCTTTGTTTTAGGAGTCTCTAATGTGAAGTCTTCCAGCACTATAATATTATTTGTAGATGCTTTATACGAAAGTGCCGATTTTCTGGCAAGTTGTTTCACTTTCTTATTAAGCTTGAAGCCATAGAATCTTGGTTTTGGACCAAATACACGGCCACCGCCACGAAACAAAGGGTTCCTGATATTACCTGCACGCGCAGTACCGGTACCTTTTTGTCTTTTTATCTTCCTGGTACTTCCAGCTACCTCACCACGCTCTTTGGCTTTATGGGTTCCCTGCCTCTGATTGGCAAGAAACTGTTTTGTATCCAGATATATGGCGTGGTCGTTAGGTTCTATACCGAAAATTGAATCGTCAAGATTAACTTTCCTTCCGGTTTCCTTACCACTTGTGTTAAGAATCGTTACTTCCATTATTTTGTAATTATTACGTAACCACCTTTTGGACCCGGGACTGATCCTTTTACTATAATTATATCATTCTCGACCATAAGTTTAACAACTTTAAGGTCCATCGACATCACCTTATTTCCTCCGGTACGTCCGGCCATTCTCATGCCTGGCAATACTCTTGAAGGGAAAGATGAAGCGCCGAGTGATCCGGGTGCCCTGCCCCTGTTATGCTGTCCGTGGGTTTGCCCGCCAACACCGGCAAAGCCGTGACGTTTAACAACTCCCTGGAAACCTTTTCCTTTTGACCATCCTCTAACATCGACAATAGTGTCGGTTGAGAAAAGTTCTGCGGTAAGCACTTCGCCTTCTTTACACTGGTCGGCACCGAAACCTGTAAATTCCATAAGTTTCTTTTTCGGAGTTGTATTGGTCTTTTTGAAATGACCCAATTCAGCTTTTGTGGTGTGCTTTTCCTTTTTGTCCTCAAATCCTAGCTGTACAGCAAAGTAGCCGTCTTTTTCCACTGTTTTAATCTGTGTAACAACACATGGACCGGCCTGCAGAACCGTACATGGAATATTCTTTCCATTTTCATCAAAAATGGATGTCATTCCTACCTTTTTTCCAATTAATCCCTGCATCTCTTTATTCCTTTACTGGTTTCACACTTTAATTTCTACCTCTACTCCGCTTGGAAGCTCAAGTTTCATCAGCGCATCTATTGTTTTAGGTGTTGAGCTGTAAATGTCAAGCAACCTTTTGTAAGAGCAAAGCTGAAACTGCTCCCTGGCTTTCTTGTTAACAAACGGCGAACGAAGAACTGTATAAATCTTTTTGTGGGTTGGAAGCGGAATATGTCCGCTTACGACTGCACCAGTAGATTTTACTGTTTTTACGATCTTCTCGGCAGACTTATCCACCAGATTATGATCGTAAGATTTCAGTTTAATACGAATTTTCTGACTCATCTTTTAAAGAATTTTTCCTTTTGTAATTTCTACAATCTTGTTTGATATTTCTGCAGGTACCTTTTCGTAATGAGAGAACTCCATTGTTGAAGTTGCTCTACCCGAGGTAAGGGTCCGAAGTACTGTAACATAACCGAATTTCTCGGACAGAGGTACTTTTGCTTTAACGACCCTAGAGCCTGCTTTCGATTCCATACCTTCCACCCTGCCTCTTCTTCTGTTGAAATCGCCGATAACATCACCTACATATTCTTCAGGAGTAACAACTTCTGTAGACATAATAGGTTCGAGGATAACAGGATTGCATTTGGATGCAAATTTCCTGAAAGCCTGTTTGGCAGCAATCTCAAATGATAGAGCATCAGAGTCAACCGGATGGTATGAACCGTCTTTGAGTACTACTTTAAGGTTATCGAGCGGAAAGCCTGCAAGTGGTCCGTTGACCATTGCTTCGCGAAATCCTTTTTCGATGGATGGAATATATTCTTTTGGAATATGTCCGCCTTTTACCTCATTTACGAATTGAAGACCTCTTACATCTGCATCAGCCGGACCCAGATCGAAAGTCATGTCGGCAAATTTACCGCGACCTCCTGTCTGTTTCTTGAATACTTCGCGGAATTCCGCAACAGTTGTAATAGCCTCCTTGTACGCAACCTGTGGTGCTCCCTGGTTACATTCAACTTTAAATTCCCTCTTAAGACGGTCAATGAGAATTTCCAGATGCAGTTCACCCATACCGTGTATTACGGTCTGGCCGCTATCCGGATCAGTTCTGACCTGGAATGTAGGATCTTCTTCAGCAAGTTTATGGAGGGCTACTGATAATTTATCAACATCGGCCTGAGTTTTAGGCTCTATTGCCACACCAATAACCGGCTCAGGAAAATCCATGGTTTCTAGTAAGATCGGCTTATTAATGGCACATAATGTATCGCCGGTTTTGAGATCCTTAAATCCAACACCTGCGCAAATATCGCCAGCTGAAATACTATCTTTTGGATTCTGTTTGTTTGCATGCATCTGGAAGAGTCGGTTAATACGTTCTCTTTTCCCGGTGCGCACATTTAATACTGTATCGCCTGCCTTAAGCGTTCCTGAATAAACTCTCAGAAAAGCCAGACGTCCGACGAACGGATCTGTCGCTATTTTGAATGCGAGAGCTGCAAGGGGTGCTTCATCATCCGGCTCACGCGTAATCTCTTCATCATTTCTCGGATCAATACCGGTAACAAAACCCTTATCAACCGGACTTGGCAGATAAGCAATAACACAATCGAGAAGACTCTGTACACCTTTGTTTTTGAATGCTGCACCGCAGATAACAGGAATAGCGACACCGTCGATAGCTGTCTTACGGAGAGCAGTCATTATCTCTTCTTCTGTAATTGATTCATGATCCTCAAGATATCTTGCAAGAAGTGTATCATCTACACCTGCAACCACCTCGATCAGCTTACCCCTCCACTCCCTGGCTTCCTCTATCAGATCCTGAGGTATATCTTCAATTTCAAAACGGGTAGTGTTGTCTGCATCAGTGTAATAAACAGTAGCCTTCATTGTAATAAGGTCTACAAACCCTCTGAAATTCTCTTCGGCTCCGATTGGTATCTGAATAGGTACCGGATTGGCTCCGAGTTTCTCCTCGATCTGCTGCACAACGCTGAAAAAATCTGCGCCTGCACGGTCCATCTTATTTATGAAAGCGATTCTGGGTACAACATATTTGTTTGCCTGTCTCCATACTGTTTCTGACTGAGGTTCTACACCCCCGACAGCACAGAAAACAGCAACAGCACCATCAAGTACTCTTAATGACCTCTCGACTTCTACACTCTTAATGACCTCTCGACTTCTACTGTAAAATCAACGTGTCCGGGAGTATCTATAATATTAATTTTATAGTCATCATCCCTGTATTTCCAGTAGGTTGTTGTAGCGGCAGATGTTATAGTAATACCTCTCTCCTGTTCCTGAACCATCCAGTCCATCGTTGCATTGCCATCATGAACTTCACCCATACGATGGGTACGACCGGTATAAAACAGAACGCGTTCTGTTGTAGTGGTCTTACCGGCATCTATGTGTGCCATGATTCCGATGTTTCTTGTATATTTCAGGTTCTTATCCATCTACACTGTATCCTTCTGCCTCTTTTATTCAATTAAAAACGGAAATGTGCAAAAGCTTTGTTTGCTTCAGCCATCCTGTGTGTATCTTCTTTTTTCTTATAAGCACCGCCTTCAAGTTTGTAAGCTGCCATAAGTTCAGCGGCGAGCCTTTCAGCCATTGAATGACCGGTTCTTTTACGTGCGAATGAAATCATATTCTTCATGCTGATCGCTACTTTCCTGTCGCCTCTGATCTCCATCGGTACCTGGAAAGTTGCACCACCAACCCTGCGCGCTTTTACCTCAACCTGCGGGGTAACATTCTCAAGAGCCTGCTTGAAGATCTCAAGCGGAGTCTTGCCTTCGCTTTTAAATTTCTCTCCGACTATCTCAAGTGAGTCGTAAAGAATCTTAAAAGCAAGATTCTTTTTACCACTGAACATAAGATTATTCACAAACCTTGTTACATACGGATCTTTGTACTTTGGATCCGGCAACAGAATCCTCTTCTTTGGTCTTGACTTTCTCATTATCTTATACCTTTAACTGTTACTTCTTAGGCCTTTTTGCACCATATTTTGATCTTCTCTGAGTACGGCCATCAACTCCTGATGTATCGAGCGCACCACGAACAAGGTGATAACGAACACCCGGAAGGTCTTTAACCCTGCCTCCTCTAATGAGTACTATGGAGTGTTCCTGAAGATTATGACCCTCTCCCGGAATGTAAGCATTTACTTCCTTCTGGTTGGTAAGCCTTACTCTGGCTACCTTCCTCATTGCTGAATTAGGTTTCTTTGGTGTTGTGGTATAAACACGCACGCATACTCCCCGCCTTTGTGGGCATGAATCCAATGCAGGTGCTTTACTTTTATCTACCAGTTTTTTCCTGCCTTTTCTTACTAATTGCTGAATTGTCGGCATATATCCAATTTATTTTAGCATTAAATTTTCCTCAAAAAAATGGTCTGCAAAGGTATTGTTTTTATTTCTTAATTCACAAACAAGTTTGCAAATTTTTTCAAAACAATACATTACACATGTTTCATATACCTGATTACAGCCAGTACTCAGGTATCAGAGCATGTTCCAAAACTATATATCTTACGTAAAAATGTAAGTTATTAACAGGTTACTTCCCGACCTTTCCCTGCGAAAAACGTTTTGTAAACTTACGGTGAAAGAAAAACCGGTACTCCTGTATTTCAAAAAACTGATGCAAAGGAAATAAAAAAAATGTAATTCTACTCTCTTTCCTATGCTGTTTTTAAAAAATTATTATTTTTGTGCCTCCTCATACTAGTATATAATAAATTAAGTATTACATAATATACCTAAAAATATGAAAACATACCAGGCGGACCAGATTAAAAACATTGCCCTGCTAGGCAACTCGGGGTCGGGTAAAACCACCCTCGCAGAAGCAATGCTCTTTAATGGCGGTGTTATTGAAAGAAGAGGTACAATTGAAGGAAAAAATACGGTTTCCGATTATCGGCCGATTGAGCATGAAAACGGAAACTCGATTTTCTCGACTGTCCTCTATTCTGAATTTCAGAATAATAAAATAAACATTTTCGATACTCCGGGTCTGGATGATTTCAGTGGCGGTGTAATATCATCGCTTTTTGCTGCAGATTCAGCTGTTATGACTATCAACGTTCAGAATGGCGTTGAAGTAGGAACTGAAATTCACTTCAGGCATACCGAAAAGGATAATAAACCTGTTATACTTGTTGTAAACGGGCTCGATCACGAAAAAGCCAACTTTGAGAAGACTATCGAAATGTTAAAGGAACGTCTCAGCTCAAATATTGTTATTATTCAATATCCTGTAAATGAAGGCATTGGCTTCAACTCAATAATCGACGTTCTCAAAATGAAGATGCTTCGTTATGCAAAAGAGGGCGGCAAAGCTGAAATACTTGATATCCCTGCAGATCAGGCAGGTAAAGCAGCAGAACTTCATGGATCTTTGATAGAGAAGGCTGCAGAAAGCGATGAGGCTCTAATGGAACTGTTCTTCACAAATGATACTCTTACCGAAGACGAGATAAAGAAAGGAATTGCAAAAGGGATTGTCAAAAGAGGATTATTCCCTGTATTATGCGTGTCATCAAAAAACAATATAGGGATCGACTGTCTTCTGGAGTTCATTCTTGCCGAAGCTCCTTCAATTTCCGATATGCCGGTTCAAAAGAACAACAAAGGTGCTGAAATAAAACCAAACCCTGCGGGACCTGCTTCAGTTTATGTATTCAAATCTTCAATTGAAGAGCATATTGGAGAGATCAACTACTTCAGGGTATATGCTGGTAAAGTTACTGAAAACCTTGATGTTGTGAATTCAAACAATGGTACCAAAGAGAGGCTGTCTCAGTTATATGTTTGTGCCGGCAAGAACAGGACCAAAGTGCCCGAGCTTAATGTTGGTGATATCGGAGCTTTCGTTAAACTGAAAAATACTAAAACAGGACACACTCTGAGTGTTCCGGGAAATGACTGGAAATTTGAAGGAGTAAAGTTTCCCGAACCTAAATTCCGTGCTGCAATTAAAGCCCAGAGCGAGAGCGATGATGAAAAACTTGGTGAATCACTTAACAAAATTCATCTTGAGGATCCTACTATTATTATCGAATATTCAAAGGAACTGAAACAGATCATTGTACACGGCCAGGGTGAATACCATCTGAATATAATGAAATGGCATCTTGATAACATTTATAAGATCCATACTAACTTCCATGCTCCTAAAATACCTTACCGTGAAACAATTACAAAGTCAGCAGCAGCTGATTACCGTCACAGAAAACAGTCGGGAGGTTCCGGACAGTTTGGTGAGGTTCATATGATAATTGAGCCATATGAAGAAGGTTCAAAAGAAGCTACATTACAGAAGATAAATGGTAAGGAAATCAAGATTTCGGTTCGCGATAAAGAAGAAATTGATCTGCCGTGGGGTGGAAAATTAGTCTATGTAAACAGTATTGTAGGTGGTGCTATAGATGCACGCTTTTTACCTGCTATCCTAAAAGGAATCATGGAGAAAATGGAAACCGGACCATTAACCGGATCATACGCCCGTGATATCAGGGTTTACGTTTATGACGGGAAAATGCACCCGGTTGACTCTAATGAAATATCTTTCCGTCTGGCAGGGAGAAATGCATTCAGCCAGGCCTTCAAAATTGCTGGTCCAAAGATCCTTGAACCTGTGTACGATGTTGAGATCTTTGTACCTTCCGACCGGATGGGCGACGTTATAAGTGATCTGCAGGGTCGTCGTGGCATGGTTCTCGGAATGGCAAGCGAAAAACGCTTTGAAGTTATAAAGGCAAAGGTCCCGCTCGCTGAGATGAACAAATATTCCACTGCACTCAGTTCAATTACAGGTGGCCGTGCAATGTATTCAATGAAGTTTGCGGAATATGCACAGGTACCCGGAGATGTACAGGATGCTGTTATCAAAGCTTACTCTGCTGAAGAAGAAGAAGAATAGGAAATTAAATCATTGCGGATTTCGGATTGCGGATTGCGGATTGAGGATTGATTTACAGTCTGCAATCACCAATCCGAAATCCGAAATCCGCAATCCGCAATATATTTCAAAATGAGAATCCGACTACAACAAAAAGTTGTTCCCTGTCGGGATTAAGGATTACCTGTCCGATAACCGGAATTGAGAAGGTGTCAGTAAGTCTGATTTCTTTAGTAGTGCTGATCCCTACATGGCACAGATCAAACTCGCCATCTATGGTGTGCCATCCTGTACCACCACCGGCAAACAGACTAAAGTTTGTAAAAGCATATCCTGCCTGAAAATACAAATCATTTCCTGCCGATGCAGCACCTCCTGCCTTATTTACTATATAGTTTGCGCCAAGCGACAGTCCTCCCTTTGTGAAACCAGTGTTTATTTCAAGTGCCTGACTTCCTGTTTCTTCCGAGAGATCAAAAAACTCCAGCCCGGGATAGTAGTAATCCGTTACTCCAAGACTTAATCCAAAGGGAAAAGTGTAAGAGAGGTAAGGATCTGTCTCTGCGTATCCGCTGGCATCAAACGCTCCCCACACACCGGCAGTAAATCCTCCGTTGACGTATTTTACATTTGGTTGGACAGAGGGTCCCTGACCAAATTTGGTTCCTCTGAAGATATAATTTGAGTAAAGATCAGCACCTGCCGTGAATTTAGATTTATTTTCGGTCTCCTGTGCCATAACAACAGTAGAGGAACAAATCAACATTGCTGCCAACACTGTAAAAAACATCTTTGCCTTTTCCATTTTCTTAAATTTTAATTTATTAATAAAACTTCAATGCAAATATAATACTTTTTTATTTAGACCCTATTTAAATTAGGGGTCAGTTCATTTTTTTTGTGT
>JANNKF010000070.1:0-6486 GCA_031396165.1 Bacteroidales bacterium
TTTTATCTTTACCTGATAAGCCCTTTTTAATTTTCTTCGTTTACCCCAGCCCCATGGGGAGCGAAGAAAATTAAAAATACTAGTAACCATTAAATAAACCGACAATGAAAAAACTTAAGCTTCTTTTCTCTTTTTTATTCTTTTCAGCTATAGTTATTGCTCAGGCAAATCCGGAAAAACTGTCATACAAGTGGGAGGATCTTACATCACCCAAATTTTCAAAAGCTGTTGAACTTGCAGGCGGAGTGTGTGTAATTCCGATGGGAGTTATAGAAAAACATGGCCCCCACCTTCCACTTGGAACAGACATGTATGAATCGAGGGAAATAGCTTTTTACGCTGCAAAGAAAGAGTATGCGATTGTATTTCCCCCATATTTTTTCGGACAGATCTTTGAGGCACGGCACCAGGCAGGAACAATTGCCTACAGTAATGATATATTATGGCAGATGCTTGAAGAAACCTGTAAGGAATTATCAAGAAACGGTTTGAAGAAGATCATTCTATTGAACGGACACGGAGGAAATACCAGTTTTCTGCAATATTTCTGTCAGTCGCAGCTGGCAAAGCAGGAAGATTATGTTGTAGTGTTATTCCGAGCGGGAAACGATCCCGTTTATGGAGCGGAAATAAAAACCCTCAAAAAAGCAAAACTCGATGGTCATGCGGGTGAGGAGGAAACATCGATGATGTATTTTATGAATCCTGATTATGTTGACCAGGCTGCACTGACGAGTCAATCGGGTCTTAACCAGGACAAATTGAAAGGTTTGCCATTTGGATATACGGGAATATGGTGGTATGCACAATATCCGAATCATTTTGCCAGCGACGTTAATACCCCAAGCAAAAGACTGGGTGAGCTCTTGATAACCAGTGAATCGGGTCAGCTTGCCCAGCTTATTAAGTACATGAAAACTGATAATGCGGTGAAGCAGCAGATGGACGAATTTTTCAAGAGAGCAGATAGTCCCATTCTGAAATAGAACAATTTCCAGACTCTGATGTTTATATTCATGCACAAATTTATAATCCATGGCATTTACACTGGAACCCGGAGAAAAAGCTACAGACTTTAAACTACCATCAACTGATGGTAAGGAATACAGTTTAGCGGACTTTAAGCCGTATAAGTATCTTGTTCTCTTTTTCACATGTAACCATTGTCCGTATGTACTTGGATCAGATGAGGTTACAAGAGCTACTGCAGAAAAATACATGCCAAAGGGTGTTGGATTTGCTGGAATAAATTCAAACAGTGAGAATACTTATCCTGAGGATAGTTTTGTGAATATGGTAAAAAGAATGGAGGAGCATAAATTTCCCTGGGTATACCTTTATGATAAGACACAGAAAATTGCAGAGGCATACGGAGCTTTAAGGACACCTCATTTTTATGTATTTAACGAAGCAAGAGCCCTTGTTTATACAGGCCGGGGTGTTGACAGTCCAAGGGACACTTCAAAAATGACAGTAAACAATCTGGATAAAGTCCTTGAAGAACTTACCACAGGCAAAGATGTTTCCGTAAAGATGACAAACCCTATTGGCTGCAACATCAAATGGGAGGGAAAGGATGCGCACTGGATGCCTCCGGATGCCTGCGATCTTGTATAATATCAACCGGTTACGGAGCAAGACGTCTGATAATCCATTCCTTATTTCCTTTTGTATAAACAATACGATCGTGTAATCTCTTGTTGTCATTCTGCCAGAACTCGAACCTTGATGGAAGTATCCTGAATCCACCCCAGTGAGGTGGGCGATCGACATTTCTTCCGGCAAACATTTTGGTGTAATAATCATGGCGTTCTTCCAGATGGTGCCGGCCGGGGACTACACTGCTCTGTTGGCTTGCCCACGCCGAGAGCTGACTCTCACGCGGACGTGTACAGAAGTAGAGATCGGATACTTCTGCGGAAACCTTTTCAGCTACTCCCTCGATCCTTATCTGGCGGCCAGATTCATTCCAGTAAAAAAGCATTGCTGCATTTGGATTTTCAGTTAATTGTAATCCTTTTTTGCTGTTGTAATTTGTGAAGAAGACAAAACCATTTTCACTATATTCTTTCAGCAGTACGGTCCTGACAGAAACCTTTCCGTCGGTAGTTGAGGTACCGAGTGATACAGCATCAGGAATATCAACACCCGAAGAGAGATGTTCTTTATACCAGATATCAAACTGTAAGAAAGGGTTTTGATTAACTGAATCTTCTGAAAGTTTTACGTTTATCATTTTACTTTGCTGAAATATTAACAGAGTAACATTGTTTCAGGTTCATTGTTCTTTTCTATTTGTATGATTTGAAAAGCATTAACCGCTGAGAACGCTTAGGTTTACGCAGAGAACCGCGGAGGAATATTATAATTATTCACATAGAAATAAATTTTATAACTTGACGCAAATAAATTTAACTGTCATGGCAAATAAAAAACTTAACATTTCGGTAACTCTGCTGGTTGCTGTTTTTATGCTTGTACTACAGAATTCATGTACGGCTAAAATTCCATCAGATCTCTCAAAAGAGAGCATAATTCCCAAACCGGTTTCGATTACTTCTACCGGGGAATATTTTACAATCAAGGCATCAACTGCTATTTATATACAGGGAGAGTCTGCGGAATTAATGAAATCAGGTTCATTTCTTTCTGAAAAACTAAAGCCGGCAACAGGCTTCAAATTTGACGTGAAATCAACAGTGAATGTACCAAAATCAGGGATATTTCTTACGCTCAACGGAAGCTCCGGGCAACCTGAGGATGAGAGCTATGAGCTGACAATTACCAAAAAATTATTAACATTATCGGCAAAAAGTCCTGCCGGATTATTCCGTGGAATACAGACAATCAGACAGCTGTTGCCTGCCAGAATTGAACTTGCTTCAATTCAGGAGGGTCCGTGGCAAATTGCAACAGGCTCAATTACAGACTATCCCGATTATTCATACCGGGGTGCAATGCTTGATGTTTCGAGGCATTTTTTCAAAATGGAAGATGTTATGCGATATATTGATCTTATTTCATATTATAAAATGAATTATCTGCATCTGCATCTTTCCGACGATCAGGGATGGAGGATTGAAATTAAATCGTGGCCAAATCTTACAGCACATGGAGGAAGTACACAGGTAGGCGGTGGCAAGGGTGGATTTTATACCCAGGAGCAATATTCCGAAATAGTAAAATATGCTCAGGACAGATATGTAACAATAGTTCCTGAGATAGATATGCCGGGTCATACCAATGCAGCCCTGGCTTCATATGCAGAACTGAACTGCGATGGCAAGGCAACCGAATTATATACGGGTACAAAAGTGGGCTTCAGCACTTTCTGCACAACAAAGGATATCACTTACAAATTTATTGATGATGTTGTGAGAGAAATTGTTGCGCTTACACCGGGACAATATTTTCATATTGGAGGTGACGAGTCGCATGTTACAAAGAAGGAGGATTATATTCCATTCATCGAGAAAGTGCAGGACATTGTTATTGCTCATGGTAAGAAGGTATTAGGCTGGGATGAAATATCGCTGACCAAACTCAGGCCAAATTCTGTTGCTCAATTCTGGGCAAGCGCGGAAAACGCTACCAAAACTGTGGCACAGGGTGCGAAGGTCCTAATGTCGCCGGCTTCAAAGGCTTACCTTGATATGCAGTACGACAAAACTACCAAACTGGGATTACACTGGGCCGCCTACATAGAGGTTGATAAGGCATATAACTGGGATCCTGCAACTCTT
Source organism: Bacteroidales bacterium (assembly GCA_031396165.1). GTDB lineage: Bacteria > Bacteroidota > Bacteroidia > Bacteroidales > VadinHA17 > LD21. The sequence continues at coordinate 3,744 of JANNKF010000070.1, forward strand.
GTTCCCGGATTAACAAAAGAAAGTATTCTTGGTGTTGAGGCGCCACTATGGTCTGAGACAATTACCAATATCGACGAGATTGAATACATGGTATTTCCAAGACTTCCGGGCATAGCAGAAATCGGCTGGACAGCAACACCTGCCAGAAACTGGGATGAATATAAAGTAAGGTTGGCTGATCATGGTGCCAGGATGAAAGCGATGGGGATAGACTTCTATAAATCAAGCCTGGTACCCTGGGTTGAATAGAACATGCTTTGTGTTCCTTAGTGTGTACGTAAGTGTCCCTTTCTTTAAAAATTCTTAACCACGAGGATCACGAAGCAGATTACTATGGACAATAGGGGAATGACTTGATTATCTTTCTTTTTCTCTCATAAGCCATTCTTCTGAGAAAGCAGCATGTGTTATATTTTTCACAGTAGATTTACCATCCGTACCGGCAACCTGATTGGTGAATGAGACATGTATTGTTCCGTCAGATCCCTGGATGATAGCCGGATAGTGGCCCCTCACGACGCTACCGGGTTCTCCGTTTACAAGTGTTTTTTTGTATGGCCAGTTTTTTCCTTCGTCTGTTGAAAGCCAGACAGAGAGCCTGTGCCTTCCTTCTTCAATATCATTGTGTGCAACGGCCCAGTTGCCGCTTTTCAGCACTAGAATATCAGCAGCAGTACCGGGGTTAGGAATTTCTGAATCTTCGACAGTGCTCCAGGTTTTTCCCCAATCATTTGAGATGCTTTTCATAAGTCTTTTGGGAGGAGGTCCGTTATCGCGCATATAGGCAATGATTGAACTGTCCTTTTTGAGTGCAAGCGACGGCTGAACCGCTCCGGCACCGACAACCGGTTCACTGAACTGCCATGTCTGTCCGCCATTTTCTGTAATTGCAATAAGTGAAAAATCGAAACCATCTGAATAGAGAGGTAACAAGATTCTCTTTCCCGCAATCAGCGGCTTATTGCGCGTCTGCCAGCCTATCCTGCGCATAAGCGGGTAACCAAGCTGAACCTTCACCTTCTCACCCTTTTCATCAATATCGGTTCCGTTACTGATCAGGTTCTGGCCCCTGGCAATGCCCATATAATGACTTCGTGCTGTCTCCCATAAGGCATCTGTAATTGTTCCTGATCCGTCCTTTTTAATATACCCCATAGAGACCAGTTTAGAATAGTATTCGTCGTATTTTCTGTTAAGTGTTTTAACGAACTGGTCGTTTTTTCCAATGCCTTCAGGAGTACTTCCGTCTGGTTTTATATGGATCATATCCTGCCATTTCCATTCGGGAGCACCTGATTCCTGCTGAAAGTTATCGCTGAGGCGGTACTTCAATACAGATGATTCCCACTGGTATGCGAGGACTGTATACCAAACCAGCCAAAGATTCTCACTGTTATCGATAAAGAGAACCGGGTTGATATCGGGAAAATCAGGTACATCAGCCATTATAAATGGTTCTCCCCACTTACTGGTAACGTGATTATATCTTGAACCCTTTATTGAAACATCATCAGCAGTTCTTTCTCCGCTTCCGTGAAACCAGGCTACCAGAAGATCCTTGTTGGGAAGCTCCACAATTGTCGACCCGTGACAATGCTGTTCCTGAAGGGGGAAGATATTCTCCAATATCAGTGAATCGGGGAAAGGACCTAATTTCTTCAGGTTATTACCCGCCGGGGAACAACTTATAAAGATTAGAATAAAAGTTAATATTGATAGATCCCTGACACTCTTCATCTGATTATTTTTAATAAAGATAACGGAAAATTGAATAAGAAGGATTCACGAAAATATTCTGTGCACAAAACACAATACGCCCTTATTTATAAGGCAAATGAATAGCAGTTTACCTTGCTACCCGCTGGCAAAATGTTGAAATATAGCGCATTAAAGTTAATAACTTAATGCTGTTTCCGTCTCTGTATTATAATGCATCTGCTTAATTTTACAAGTGAATTCCAGGTTTATATCAGAATACTTACCAAGCCAGTTACCTTCATAAAACACTATTATTAATATTGAGATAACTGAATGAAAAAACTCTACTTATCACTCCTTCTGTTCTCCTTTGCGTTCCGTGCCCTGGCTCCAAGCAATGATTCTCTTGTAATTATTGAATCTGACCCCCTTAAACCTTTTTCCAAACTTATATATGCGGTGGGTATGGTGGAGGGGAAGTGTGATACAACAGCCTACAATCACTATGAACAAGCTGCAGGCTATTTTCAGATACGCCCGATCAGGTTATTGGACTATAACAAACGTACCGGGAGCCGCTATTTGAGGAAGGATATGTTCAATTATGAACTATCGGAAAAAATATTTTTGTATTATGCTTCTTTGGCAGGCCCATATAATTTCGAAAAAATTGCAAAGAACTGGAATGGATCCGGTGCTAAAACGGCTCAATACTGGAAGCGCGTAAAGCAATACCTCAATTAATTCTATATCCCCGTCTAAAAAATAATTTATTCTTATGCTACCGGGCCACTTATTTCATTGTGCCCGGGTTACCAGTATTATTCAAATAGCTACTTTTGTCGCGATAAAAGAATATTATGAAGCAATGGTTTGCAGGTAATGCTTTTGCAGCAATGCATATAAGGAATTTTCGATTCTATCTGTTCTTCAGGATCCTGATGACAATGGCGACATTAATGCAGTCAGTTATAGTTGGCTGGCAGATTTACGATCTTACACATAATGTGCTCTGGCTGGGCTTTATTGGACTGGTTGAAGTAAT
>JANNKF010000092.1:0-3709 GCA_031396165.1 Bacteroidales bacterium
ATACCAGGTAAGATTCATAGTGCCGGTTGAGTCTGAAATCAAGGCCAGATATGGTTCATGCAGGGTAACTCTTCCAAGTCTGGTAGATCTGTTCTTAAAATCGATCCACCTAAGAATTATGCTTGCTTCTTTCGAATAAACCAGCGTATCGTTATGATTATCCTTAATAAGTACCTCTTTTAAAGTCAGTTTATTAAAGAACCGGTAATTAAAACTTTGAATTGATATTGTAGACTTCAGTTCAGCTGAAAAATGACTTGTTATTCTGTGAACAATGAGAGTTTGAACCCTGGGGATCTGAAGGACAAGGTAGAGCAGTGTCGGAACCAAAATGATGATACCGGCAATAATAATAAAATACTTAAGCGATTTTTTAATATTTTTGAGCATTCAAGCGGGTTAAAAAATCTTTATCAAAATAACCTAAAATATACCGAAAAAAAAAGCATTGATGGCAGTTACGATCTTAGCGATAGAATCTTCATGCGATGACACCTCAGTTGCTGTATTAAGTGATGGTTATGTTCTGTCGAACCTTATAGCCAATCAGGAGATACACATGTCATACGGAGGCGTTGTTCCGGAACTGGCATCAAGAGCTCATCAGGCAAATATTGTGCCGGTAACCCATGAGGCTATTACAAAAGCCGGAATTTCAAAGGAAGATATCAATGCCGTTGCTTTTACAAGGGGACCAGGGCTTCTCGGATCATTACTGGTGGGAACCTCTTTTGCGAAGGGTTTTGCCCTGGCACTTAATCTGCCTCTTATCGAGGTTAATCATCTCCAGGCACATGTTCTGGCTCATTTTATTCTCGCAAAAGATAAAGAAAACCGGTTACCCAAATTCCCCTTTCTCTGCCTTCTTGTTTCGGGCGGACACACAAGGATAATAGTAATGAAAAGTCACATGGAGATGGAGGTAATTGGTAATACGATTGATGATGCAGCCGGGGAAGCCTTTGATAAATGCGGAAAAGTAATGGGTTTCACGTATCCTGCCGGACCAATAATTGATAAACTTGCAAGAGAAGGAAACAGAAGTGCATTCAGGTTTGCAAAACCCTCTGTAAGGGGATTGGACTTCAGTTTCAGCGGTCTTAAGACAAGCTTTCTCTACTTCCTTCGCGACAAAATAAAGGAAGATCCAGATTTTATAGATAATAATAAAGCGGACCTTTGTGCCTCATTGCAGCATGTTATTGTAAGCATACTCATAAGTAAGCTGGTAAAGGCTTCAGTATTGACCGGAATAAAGGAGATTGGCATTGCCGGCGGAGTATCTGCCAATTCGGGCTTAAGGGATGGATTTACAGAGGAGGCAGCAGATAGGAAATGGAACCTCTTTTTACCGGAATTCAGATATACTACTGATAATGCTGCAATGATAGGAATTACCGGATATTATAAATTTCTCAAAGGAGAATTTTGCAGCCATGATGTTACCCCATTGGCACGTTATTAAGTGGCCGGGGTTACAGCAGATCAAAGATAATGTAAGAAGGTTATTAATAATTGCAGGTTTTATTATAAAATTATTAATTTCGGACAAATAATTTGCGATGGAGGAATTAAGGATTTCACCGACAAAGAATACGCCGGAGGTCATTTTAAATCCTGAGGGGATAATTCGGATCAGGGGAAGATCTATTCATGAGAATGTTACTGATTTCTTTGCACCGGTTGAGGAGTGGGTAACTGATTACATTGTCAATCCCGCTGAAGTTACATGTGTAGATATGAATCTTGATTACTTTAACAGTGCAAGTGCTAAGGTATTTATACATCTTTTGCAAAAAGTTACTTATGTTGCGTTAAAGCATAAGAAATTTATCTTTAACTGGTACTATGAAGAGGGTGACGAAGATATACTAGAGAGAGGAGAATATTTTGCCTCAGTTCTCGATGTGCCAATAAATTTTATCAGGGTCAACTGATCTGAACAACAATTATTAAAAATAAAAGAAGACCGGTTTTAATATGCAAGAATCTGGCTCTTCTCTCTTCCTGTTCCTCTAATCCATATCTTATTCCAGTAAACATCCACACGCGCGAAGCTGTTATCTGCCTTGCTTTCAACCATGCCCCTGAATGTTACAAAATGGATCATATTGAAAAATCCATAATTACCTGCATGGTTATGACCATTGAACCAGGCGATAATATTATGATAGTTTTCCAGTAGAGCAAGAACCTCATTATAATTCAGGAGGTTATGAATATTCTCGGGAACCAGTGGGAAATGGCATGAAATAAATACTTTCTCATTACGCAATGATGCTTCGTCAAGCTCATTTTTAAGCCATGCAATCTGCACGTCGCTCATTGCACCATTCCATTCGACTGCATTAATACATCCCTTTCTCTGCAATTCCCCAAGATATTCAGATGCTTTTATTACTGCACTTCTGTTACCTGAAGAATAGGTACTTATCTCATTTCCATTCAGGAATATGAATCTGAAATTTTTATGGATCAGGGAGTAGTATCCTTTTTTTGAAGGAGTAAGAACCGGAATATTCTTACGAAACCGGGATGCGACGGAATAATCGTGATTTCCGGCAACGTGATATACTTTCAACCCCGATGAGTCTATTATATCCAGCATGGGTTTATATGATTTGAAGTCTCTGTCGATCAGATCGCCGAGATTTATAACAAAGCTGACAGAATCGGATTTTAGATCCTTCATTGCTTCCCTGAGTTTGCCTGTGGAAGATCTGTAAAACCTTGAACCGGCAGCATCATAATCGGCATACTGGACATCAGAAATCACACCAAATGAGAATAGTGGTATCTGGTTTTGAGCAGACATATTGAGGGTAATTAATATGGAAAAGAGGGCTGCTAACAGCAATTTCATTTTAACAATATTTCATAGCAAAAGTAAATAAAAATACTACTTGATGATTAGTAATTTAAAACTTGTAAAAAGAAAGCAATTAACCACGGATGACACGGAGTTACACGGAGGAAATCGTTTTACCACGGATGACACGGAGTTACACGGAGGAAATCAATTAACAGATTAACATAGTGATCTCGGTATCAAACATACGCATCTCGGGATTAAACATGGTCATCTTGGTATCAAACATGGTCATCTCGGGATTAAACATGGTCATCTCGGGATTAAACATGGTCATCTTGGGATTAAACATGGTCATCTTGGGATTAATAATGGTCATCTTGGGATTTAACATGGTCATCTCGGTATCAAACATGGTCATCTTGGGATTAAACATGGTCATCTCGGTATCAAACATAGGCATTTCGGTATAAAACATACTGAACTCGGGATGAATCATTATTGAAGAAAAAGGCAGTCCCGGGTGTCGTCGTTCAAGAAAGAAAACTTATTTTTGTAACCCTATGCACTGAGAAAGGGGAGTATTTAAGTACCCCGGTTTTCTTAAAAGCATATTCGGTCAGAAGTGCAATAAAAATGATCAAAAATGAAGAAAGTTGTATTTGTTTTGAAAAAACCGTATGTAATTATATTATTTGTGGCGATGTTCCTGTTTTCTGCAAAAGAACGCGGAGGGGACAATTATCAGTCGAAAAAAGCACTTTCGTCTACCCAATTCACATATCGCGGGACTGGTAATCCCTATCTGCCGTTATGGGAGCATTTGCCCGACGGAGAGCCACGTGTTTTTGAAGATCCCGACAAACCGGGGAAATACCGCATCTATATTATCGGATCGCA
>JANNKF010000139.1:0-4568 GCA_031396165.1 Bacteroidales bacterium
GAGAAGCCGAGTATTCCAAGCATTAAGAACCATATTACCATCATTGGTCCGAAAGCTGCACCAACGAAATTAGTGCCGAATTGCTGCATAAAAAAGAGAGCAACAAAGATTAACAGAACTATAGGCAATACAGATATTTCAGGACTGAACAGTTTTATTCCCTCAACTGATGAAGTAACCGTAATTGCCGGAGTTATTACACCATCGGCGAGGAGAGCCGCCCCTCCAATCATTGTAAGCACTGCTACCCAGGCCGATTTGCGACGAATAAGGGCAAAAAGGGCAAATATGCCCCCTTCTCCATTGTTATCAGCCTTTAATGTTATGGAAATATATTTGATAGTTGTCTGGAGCGTCAGAGTCCAAAATACACATGAAAGAGCACCGTAGATCAGAAGGTCATTAAAAGATTCTCCACCGGCAACAATTGCTTTTATAGTATAGAGTGGACTTGTTCCTATATCTCCGTAAACGATACCGAGAGTAACGAGTAGCCCTGCAAATGTGAGTTTATTTATATCAAAATGACTCTTCTCTTTCATAAACATGCATCAAAAACAATGGTTTCTCCCCCGATTTTTTTTAAACTTAAAAACTATTATCGACTCAGCATTCTTCAATGCGTTTGATCCTGAAATTAACAGGCTGGTCGATTGTTATCGGAACCTGCTCTTCTATAGTATTTGCAGTATCAAGTTGCAATGCTTTGATGTCGGAAATACATAGTAATCTTGAGAGGCTGTGAAGCGTTAAAGTGAAGTTTTCCAATGTTGAAAGCTTATAATCTCTCGGCATTACCCTGTCTATCAGAACATATTTAAAGTCGGCAGGATATGAGTGTTTTCTGAGTGAAGTATAACTGCTTTCAAGATTTATCTTACCTGACCTAGTCAGGTCATCCAGTACCTCCCTAAAATAGAGATTTATCTTAGGTTCAACTTTAAATCCAAGATGAAAATCAACTCTTATCAAAACACCCGGTATAATATGGGTAACATTGTACTCGAACCTGTCAGGATCATCGACGCCATCAACATGAAGAAGCCAGTAGGTATTGGCACGTTTGGGCTGCTTATGAAAGATGGAATAGATTACTTTCGATTCAACTTGCTCAGGCTTGTTGGCTTTAATTATATAAACAAGGTTTGTGGCAATTTTCGGAACGCTGTTATCTTCTGAAAGATCTTTAAATAATACTTTATATTTGCTTAGATTCGTGAAGGTTACATACCTGTTTTTAAGTTTTCTGCCAAAATACCAACCATACATTATAATAAAAAAGATCAGTGCAACAATAATTGTAAACCATCCGCCATCATTAAATTTATGGAGGTTAGCTATCAGGAAACTCCCCTCAATTGTAAGAAAACCAACAAGCATCAAAAGTACCAACCGGTGATTCAGCCCCTTCTGGTATAAATAATAGGTGAGAAGGAGGGTTGTCATCAACTCAGTAATTATAATTGCAAGTCCGTAAGCTGCCTCCATATTCGCAGATTCTTTAAAGAGTATAACAACAACGCTGCAAGCGAACCAGAGATACCAGTTTACAAAAGGCAGATATACCTGTCCTTTATTCTGGGTAGGATTCAATACTCTGATTTTGGGCCAGAAATTTAGCGAAACTGCTTCTTTGACGATAGTAAAAGATCCGCTTATAATTGCCTGACTAGCAATAATTGAAGCTGTTGTCGCAATAAATATTCCCGGTATCAGGAACCATTTGGGCATAATTCCATAGAATGGATTAACTCCTTCACCCGGGAACCCGTTAGAGATAAGCCAGGCTCCCTGACCAAAATAGTTTATCAAAAGAGCCACCTTGACAAAGATCCAGGAAACCTGAATATTTGCTCTGCCGCAATGACCAAGATCGGCATATAATGCTTCAGCACCCGTGGTACAAAGGAAAACGGCTCCAAGCAGGATGAACCCTCCCGGGTATTCCTGCAGAAACCTAAAAGCATATTCCGGGTTGATTGCCCGGAGAATATCGGGGTACTGAACCAGTTTTACGAAACCTAAAATCCCCAGCATTAAGAACCAGATAACCATTATCGGTCCATAAGAGCTGCCAATAAAATTAGTACCAAATTGCTGAACAAAAAAGAGTACTAAAAAGATAAGAAGAACTATCAGAACAACAGGGATCTCGGGATTATACAGTTTTAATCCTTCTATGGATGATGTTACGGTAATTGCCGGGGTTAAAACTCCATCGGCCAGCAAAGCAGAGCCTCCGATCATTGTAAGGATTGCTGCCCAGGAGGACTTTCTTCCCATTAAAGCAAAAAGAGCCACAATACCTCCCTCACCTTTATTATCGGCTCTTAGACCGATAAGTATATATTTTGTTGTAGTTTGAAGAGTAAGGGTCCAGAAGATACATGACAAAGAACCGTAAATGAGAAGTTCATTAAATGTGGTTCCACCTCTGACAATAGCCTTCATTACATAAAGCGGACTTGTACCAAGTTCGCCAAATACAATTCCCAGTGTAATCAGCATTCCCGCAAGAGAAAGTTTTTTTATATCTAGATGCTTGCCCTGCCCTTCCATTCTTCTCCTGTAAAACGATTTCGGTTAGTACAAATTTCAATCAAAAAACGGCCAAAGGTAATAATTATTAAGATTTTATGGTCGGGCTTGTCACTAATAATTTTAGCGCGACAAGAACTGTGATTCAGAATTATTGTACCAGCTGATAACCAATGCAACAACCTGGTTATAATTCTTTATTCCCGATTTAATATTATTTGATTTCAGATAAGCATCATAAGCAACTGATTGTACTTTGTCGAGTGTTTTGTTCTGAAGACCTTTATAATAATCAAGTCTGTAAAAGATATCGTGCAGGACACGCTTATCAATCTTCTTTGTATAGTTATGATAATCATCCAGTTGCGAGGCATCATTGAGAAAATTGATCAGGAATGTCATATAACCGGAATATCTGAGTCTCTGATCCTCAGATGTTGTACATATCACAAATGAGAAAAGGTTTGCTTCCGCTTCATTTGTTATGCCAAACTGGTGAGCCTTTTCATGAGCTAAGCCTGCCGGATAATCAAAAGCAAGGGAACTTGATGTTAGATGAACCTCACTGAAGAAAGGACCATAATATCCGAAAATACCCGATTTATCCATCAGTGAGTTGAAAATCATCGATTTATTTCGCCTTGAACCATTTGGATATTTGATTCCTAAAACAGAACTATTCTTCTTAAACGATAATTCAACTAATGAATCAATCTCAGCATTTCCGGAAGAGTCAACCTTCATATAGTTTGAATTAGCCCTGAGAATAATCGTATCAAATACAGATCTGAACTCTGCCTCATCAGGTTTTAAGTCATTCCATCCCAGACGTGTCTGGATGGCGGGCCTGAAATAATTATAACCCCATGAAATATAGAGCCAGACATATAGAATTGCCACGGTCTGAATTATCCGCAGAAAATATTTTCCGGGTTTAATTACTCTGAAAATAGCAAGGAACAGTCCAATGATCAATAAAACTATCGATAGCGCCCAGAAAAGATCCGAGATTGAAAAACGGAATAATCCGCTGAATGATGAGAGACATATTGCAACAACTGGATATACCGCTTGTGAATAATACTTTTCGACTAACTCAGGATTCCTGATTGCGATTCTTGTGCTTAAAAAAACCAGGAGAGCGACGATAACCGGGAGTAACCTACAGAAATAATAAAATATTCGTTTTTTCATTCTTACCCATTTAGCACAAGAATGTAAAGGTACTAAAAATGCAGATCGGAAGAATAAATGTATCTTTAAAAGATTTAAAACAACCAAAATAAGTTCACGTAAATACTGAATATGAGCACATTAACCAGAAGTCATCACCCGATTCTGAGTATTGTAATTCTCTTTCTTCCCTGTTTCACCGGAGTGGCACAGGAATCAGCAACAAAATCTGAAAAGATCACTATCCTTTTTGCCGGAGACATTATGGGACACGATGAACAGATCTGGTCGGCCGAGAACAGGGAGACACACACCTTTAATTATGATGACGTTTTCAGATTCATAAAACCTGTTGTAGAGGATGCTGATATAGCTATTGCGAATCTTGAGGTTACACTGGCAGGTGCTCCATACAAAGGTTATCCGCAATTCAGCTCTCCGGCCGCTCTTGCCATTGCATGCAGTAACGCCGGATTTGATTACCTGGTAACAGCAAATAACCATTCGGCCGACAGAGGGAAGCAGGGGATAATCAGTACTATAAATAAACTTGACAGTATGGAGATCCCTCATACAGGTACTTTTCTCAACAAAACCGCAAGAGACTCTCTATCTCCGCTTATGATTAAGAGGAATGGCTTTTCCATAGCACTTCTTAACTATACATACGGGACCAATGGTATTAAGGTAACCGAACCAGTAATTGTGAACTATCTGGATAAAGAAATGATTACCAACGATATTAACAGAGCAAAGCTCAGAAGTGCGGATCTGGTTATACTTTTTCTGCACTGGGGTACCGAGTATGACACAGTTCCGCGTAAAAACCAGACCGATCTGGCAGCGTATTTTCTATC
>JANNKF010000151.1:0-15663 GCA_031396165.1 Bacteroidales bacterium
GGATTAACACGGAATTTTTGATCAGTGTTTTCTCCGTGCAACTCCGTGTACCCCGTGGTTAATCTTTTTAATCAGGTGGGCAAGATATATTTACATAAACAGATTACTTTTATGACTATGATAAATACTGGTTTTTAGGAATTATGAGTAAAAAGTCAGATATAACCGGTACCATAAGAGTTATGTTCCGTTCATTGAGGTACAGGAATTACAGGCTCTATTTCAGCGGGCAGAGTATCTCCCTGATTGGCACATGGATGCAGCGTATTGCTATGCCCTGGCTGGTTTATAATATGACCGGATCCGCATTATTACTGGGTGTAGTAAGTTTCACAGGCCAGATTCCCACACTATTGATTGCTCCGGTTGCCGGTGTACTTACCGATCGCTGGAACAGATATCATGTTCTTGTTATTACACAGATAATATCAATGGTTCAGGCCTCAATACTGGCCTGGCTGTGTCTTGCCGGTTTAATTGAGATCTGGCATATAATCGTTCTGAGCATCTCTCTTGGTTGTATTAATGCTTTCGATGTGCCGTCACGTCAATCTTTTATTGTTGATATGGTAGGTAAAAAGGAAGATCTTGGCAATGCTATTGCCCTGAATTCCACCATGTTCAATGGAGCAAGACTCATTGGTCCTTCTGTTGCCGGGATACTGCTTGCTACCACGAGTGAGGGTGTTTGTTTTCTTGCAAATGCTGTTAGTTACATTTTTGTAATTGGCTCATTATTAATGATGAAGCTTAATAAGAGAGCTGTAATCGGGAAGAAAACCGAAATTCTCAAAGAGCTTAAAGATGGGCTTAACTATACATTCGGATTTGCACCTATTAAACATGTAATAATCCTGCTTTCACTGGTTAGTCTCACGGGGATGTCTTATTCAGTACTCATGCCGGTTTTTGCTAAGGAGGTTTTGCATGGTGGCTCTCAAACATATGGATTTCTTATGGGAGCCGCAGGATTCGGAGCCCTGATCGGATCATTATATCTGGCCTCACAAACAACTATATTGAAACTCGGAAGGATTGTTCCGGCCTCTGCGATTCTTTTTGGAGGGGGGCTTGTCATCCTTTCCTTTTCAAGAGTATTTCCCATATCTATGTTTTTGATCGTATTTGTCGGGATGGGACTGATGCTCCAGACTGCAACAAGTAATACAATTCTTCAGACAATTACCGATGATGATAAAAGGGGCAGGGTTATGAGTTTTTACACGATGGCCGTCATGGGTACCGCGCCTTTTGGCAGCTTATTAGCCGGTACTCTGGCTAAGTTTATCGGTACTCCCATGACAATGCTGGCTGGTGGAATTTCAACAATTATCGGGGCTCTCTTTTTTCTGAAAAAACTGCCGGAACTGAGATCCGCTGTAAGACCGATATATGTCAAACTGGGTGTAATCCCGGAGGTTGCCGCCGGTCTGCAGACTGCTTCAGATCAGGCCGATGAGACAGGGACGTAATTTTTTGGATGATGAATAATGTAGATACAGGATGCATCCTGCATCTACATTATATTTTTATGATTTATTCTGTTATTTCAAATACCGCACTTGTAAGCGGGGTTGCCGACCCTACCGGCAAACCAACCTTCATCAGGTAATCGCCTGTATAGGCTTTGACAGGTCGCGACCTGTCACTACCATCAGCAGGTACCGGACGCCTGCCTTCTGTTGATGGATTTAGTTCCAGTATTTTGTATGTCTTATCAGGATCGAGACCCTGAAGTCTTACACGGTTGAAAGCTTCACCATATCTTGAGTTAAGCGTATAGGCAAAAAGTACTGCTTTGCTTTTGTTATTATTCACATACATCAGTACTGCCCTGTTCTCCTCGTAGGGAGATATTAACCTGTAAAGATCTCCGTGCCAGATCACATCACTTACTCTTTTGTAATTTGCAATGGCATCCTGACTGAACTTGAGCTCTCTTTCAGAAAGTTCATTTATCTGAATATCGTAGCCCATTTTTCCCATCATCGCCACATCGGTTTTGAATTTCAACGACTGTTTCCCCCATGATGTAATATGGTTACAAACGGAGATTGCAGGAAAGAAATAAGAGTAACCCCATTGAATATAGACTCTTTCCAGAGGATCTGTATTGTCGCTTGCCCAGAACTCGGTAAAGTATTTCAAAGCACCGTAATCAACCCTTCCACCGCCACCCGAACAAAGCATAATTGGCAGTGTGGGATATTTCTTACGTAAACGGTCAAGAACACTGTAAAGACTGTTTACATAATCAATATAAAGATGAGATTGCTGATCTTTCAGGTAAGCAGAATATGGATTGGTGATCATGCTATTGCAATCCCATTTGATAAAAGCGATTCCGGGATTTTTAGTGAGCATCTCGTCAACCATATTGTACACAAACTCCTGAACTTTCGGGTTAGTGAGATCGAGAGTCAGCTGGTTTCTATAGTAGACTTCCTGCCTGTTCGGGAATCTCAGGACCCAATCCTGATGATTCTCATATAATTCACTTTTGGGATTTACCATCTCAGGTTCAATCCATATACCGAATTTTACTCCTCTGGCATCAGCCTCCTTTACCAGATAACCTAATCCCTGCGGGAGTTTTGCCTTATTCTCCTGCCAGTCGCCAAGTCCGGCCCTGTCGTTACTCCTGGGATACTTGTTGGCAAACCAGCCATCATCGAGCAAAAACAGATCCAGCCCCATCTTTTTTGTGTCGTCGAGAAGTGCTGAAAGCTTTGGTTCATCAAATGCAAAATAAGTTGTTTCCCAGTTATTTAATAAAGTGAGACGTGTTTTGTTACCTTCAAGTACTCCATAATTTCTGCCCCATTTGTGAAGATTTCTGCTTGCAAGTCCCTTTCCCTTATTTGAATAAGTAAAGATGAATGATGGGGTTTTAAAAACCTTTCCCGGTTGCAGTGAATACTCTGATGCAAATGGATTAATGCCACTTATAGCACGCAGCGAATTTTTTTCATCAAGTTCAAAGAGAAACTGAAAATTGCCTGACCATCCGAGTGTTCCTGCAATAAGCTCACCGTTGTTTTCATCTGATTTCTCATTAAGCGACAGGAAGAAGACTGGCGTCTGATACATGTGTGCTCTTGTTCCAAGTTTGGTGTCGATTATCTTAATTCCGCTTGTAAGTTTACTCTCCTGCATTTTCATCTCCTCAGCCCAGTCTCCGTGAAATTGTGTCAGCCAGTAATTATCGGCATCAAAATGAAGCATTGATGACGCATAATTGTAAATTTTCACGGGTTTGGTTTCATTATGGATAATCTCAACCCACTGTTCCAGAACATCTTCTGTAGCAAAAGCTTTAATGTTAAGAGTTACCTCGACAGGATATTGAGGATCTTTCAAAAGGATCTTTGTGAGTATGGTATTTGCATCCGTTTTTTCAGTGATATGACTAACATATTTAAGCTCAAGGGATGGATTTCCGTCATTATGTGTCATCCTTATAGCCGGTTCGAAGAGATTTTCATTTCCATATGTTGCATATGCCTGATGGCCTGCATCCGTTACCTGACTTAAAGTTGTTGTACCGGTTAATTTTGTTCCAAGATACACCTGATAGAGCTTGCCATTCCTCCCGTTTACTTTATATACCAGGTCGGTATTTTGAGTTCCTGTATTAATGAAAAGATCAGGAGACTGGTTAGTCTGAGGCTGCCCGGCTGGTACCTGACCAATTGATAAATAACAAGATAGTGTAAGAAGGGTAAACAGGAAAAGTAATTTTTTCATGGTGGCTTGAATAAAATATTTAATATTTCCAGTAGCTACAGGATGCATCCTGTAGCTACTGATTTTCAATTATAAATATAAGAGATTCTTCTGAGATTTGTTTTTCGTCTATTTCTTTTATAAAACATGTTCAATGATGAGCAAATCTTTTAATTTTGGACACTGAACTATTAGCAAAGTAACATTCTATTCTTAGATGAAAATATCCCCTGACACTTTAAATTTAAGCGCTGTTATTTTATTAACAGCAGCTCTCTCATTAAATTCAGTAGTATATAGTCAGCCTGGCGAATCAAAACAGGATACAGTTTCGAAGAAGTCAGCATTAAAACAACCTGAGTACACAACTTCTAGGCTGATTACAGAGAAACCTGTAATTGATGGAAAACTCGATGACGAATGCTGGAAGAAGGGTACCTGGGCGGGTGATTATCATCAGTTTGTACCCAATGAGGGAGCCAAACCTACCTATCCCACCGAGCTCAATATCCAGTACGATGACAAAAATCTATATATCGCATTCAGAGCCTATGATGCCGAGCCGGATAAAATTACCAGAATGGCAGGTGTCCGCGATGAGATTGTCGGCGATATGATGGGAATTACATTCGACAGTTATCGTGATTACAGGACTGGTTTCGAGTTTACATTAACAGCATGGGGTCAGAAAGTTGACCTTGTCCTGTTTAATCCCATGAACTGGGATTTTAACTGGAATGCCGTCTGGAAAGGCAAAACCGGTCTTGAAGATTCAGCTTGGGTTGCAGAACTAGAAGTTCCGCTCAGTCAGCTTCGTTACAGTAATGCGGAAGAGCAGGTATGGGGAATGCACACCTGGAGATGGATCTCAAGGATCTCCGAGGAGAGTAACTGGGAGAGACAATCAAAAATTGGTCCGGGTATGTTATATAACTTTGGTGAACTGAAGGGGATTAACGGATTGAAAAAGTCAAGACGGCTCGAAGTAATGCCTTTTGTACTTGGCCAGTTAAAGACGATGAAGGAGGAACCTGGTAATCCATTTACAAAAAATGGCAAGGCCTGGGGTGGAAATATGGGCCTTGATGCAAAAATAGGTGTATCAAGTAACTTTACCATTGACCTTACCATAAATCCCGATTTCGGGCAGGTAGAATCCGACCCGTCGGTAATGAATCTTTCAGCATTTGAAACTTTCTATGAGGAGAAACGTCCATTCTTCCTCGAAGGACTTACAATCTTCGATTATAAATTCGACGATCAGAGCCTGTTTTATTCACGCCGTATTGGTCATGCCCCGTCTCTTTCAGTTGATCCGGATGATACAACTTTTGTCAGGTCACCCGACAAAACAGCGATCCTGAGTGCAATAAAATTCAGCGGTACAACATCAAAGGGTCTTTCGGTCGGGCTCATTCAAAGCCTTACCGCAAACCAGATGGCGCATATCAGCAATACGGCAGGAAAAAGAAGTACACGTCAGGTTGAACCGCTTACAAATTACATGGTTGCCCGTGTGCAAAAAGGTTATAATGAAGGAAATACAGTTGTCGGGGGAATGTTAACTTCTGCAAACCGTATTATTAATGATCCTTCACTCGAATTCCTCAGCAGGGACGCCTACACAGGCGGACTCGACCTGCTTCATCACTGGAAGGATAAAGAGTTTTATGTTGATGCCAGGATGATAGGAAGTTATGTAAAGGGAACCAGAGAGGCTATAAGAATATTGCAGGAATCATCGGCCCGTTATTACCAGCGACCCGGAATCGATTATCTTAACTACGACACATCATTAACGAATCTAAGCGGATACGGAGGTAAGTTAAAAATTGGAAAAGGCTCCAAAGGATTCTGGAGATATTCAACCGGGGCCACATGGTTATCCCCCGGACTTGAATTGAACGACCTCGGCTACATGCGATCTGCCGATGTTATAAACCATGAGAGTGAGATCTCATACCTTATTAATAAGCCTGTCTCAATATTTCATTCGTACACAATCAATCTAGAACAGTTTAATACCTGGAATTTCGATGGGACCTATCTGGGCTCAGGAGGTCATTTGTCATTTTTTTCAGAGTTCACGAATAACTGGAGTTTCAACACTAACCTGATTCTTCATTCGAAACAGGTTGATACCCGTATCCTGAGAGGAGGTCCGGATATGGTTGTTCCAAATGGCCTGGCCACTTTTGGTCAGGTGAGAACGGATCAGTCTAAGAAAATTATAGCCGAATTCGGATATGAATTTGAAAGCAGGAATAATAATTCAGCTGCCAGTTATCAACTCAGACCAGGCTTTTCTGTCCGTCCTGTTCAGGCACTCAAGTTAGGTGTAACAGCAAGTTATTCAGAGAACAGAGATAATCTGCAGTATGTTGCCGCAAGAAAATACCTTACTGAAAATAGGTACATCCTTGGTACAATTGATCAGAAAACCCTCGGAATTACTTTCAGGGTTGACCTCAATATTTCTCCCGAATTCTCAATTCAGTATTACGGAAGTCCATTCATATCGAGGGGAATTTATTCGGCATTTAAGGTTGTAACTACCCCGGATGCAAAATCTTACAACGACCGTTTTAGCCCGTTATTCAGTCAGCTGGCTGGTGATAATTATATTCTTCAGGATATATCAGATGTAACCTCTCCTCTATATTCAATCGCAAATCCCGATTTTAACTTTCATGAGTTCCGGTCAAACCTGGTTGCAAAGTGGGAATACCGTCTTGGCTCATTTATTTATGTAGTGTGGTCGAGTGAGCGTTCGGGAAAATCAGCATCCTCACATGCTTCCTTTGGTGAATCATATAAAGAACTTCGCAGTGTCTTCCCGAATAACATATTTCTTATCAAACTTAACTACTGGTTCACACTGTAAAATAGATTTTTAAACGAGTTTTTCCTCAAGTGCAATTTTAACAAGGGTAGCAGTGTTCCGGGCATTTAGTTTGAACAGAAGGTTTTTCCGGTAGCTTTTTATCGTTTCTGAACCCAGAAAGAGTTTCTCGGATATCTCCTGATTGGTAAAGCCTTCTGTTATAAGACGAAGCAGCTCTTTTTCGCGTCTGGTGAGATATACATGCTTTTCCGTTTCCTTTTTCATTAAGATATCAACTTCGTGACAGAGGAAGATCTCTCCATCCATAATCGTTTCAACACCTTTAATGATCTCCTCGGGCATTGCGTTTTTCAGCACATAACCTGATGCCCCGTTGGCCATCATATTATCTACGCATGTAAACTCACTGAAACTGGTAAGGGCCATAATTTTTACATTAGGATATTCACTGTGAATCTTTTCACACAAGTCTATTCCGCTTACATCAGGAAGATTAATGTCTAAAAGCAGAATATCATATTCCGATGAGTTCAATTTTCTCAGGCACTCCTTTCCTGAAGATGCAATTTCAGGATTAAGGCACATTTTATAATCCGAAAAGAGCGTTTTCAGTCCATCTGCAAGTATGGGATGGTCGTCTACAATAAGAATTTTATACATGACTTGTCAGTTATTGAATTCAACATTCACTTCTGTCCCTTTTCCGGGAGCAGTTATCATTTCAATCTTGCCCCCCAGTGAGGTAACCCTCGAGCGGATATTTTTCAGACCATTGCCATCGTATGCTTCAACTGCTTCAGCATCAAAACCTTTTCCGTCATCTTCAACAATAACATGAACCCGTGATTCGTCGAGAACCAGCTGTACATTTATGTTCTGCGCCTCTGAATGACGAAGGCAATTATTTACCAGCTCATTCACTATGCGATATGTGGCAATCTCAGTTTTTTCATCGGGCCGGCGCTCAGTTCCATAAAAATGATATGTCACTTTATCTGTACTGCGGCAAAAATCTGCGAGTGCTGCATTGAGTCCGTATTTCATAAGCGACTCGGGCATAAGGTTGTGAGCCACACGGCGTAATTCCTTTATTGAAGTATCGAGCAGTTCAATTGCTGAATTCAATGAAGCCACATTTTCTTCCGGAATAGTAAGATTTCCTTTCATGGTTGCTATTTTAAGTTTCGCTACAGACAGCATTCCGCCCAGACCATCATGAAGATCCCTTGAGAGACGTGCTCTCTCGGCTGATTCGCCTTCAAGAAGGGATTGGGTAGCTGTAATTTGTTTTTCCTGTTCCAGTTCTTTGATTCTCTGGGCTGAGAGAAGCTGTCGTTGTATCTGGTTTTGATAGATGAAGTATCCGACTCCGGAACCGGCGGCGAGGAGCACGATAAGCGAAATGATAAGTATATTATTTACTCTCTTTCCGGATTTCAGTGCGGAAATCTCCAGCTCTTTCTTCTCGGTGTTGTATTTGGCATCGACCTCTGATATCTTATCAGCCCACTCACTGTTCAGGTCGGCTTCCTTCATTCTTAGCTGTTCCTGAGAATAAAAAAGTGCCTCTTCAGGAAGATTAAGCCAGATAGCAGAGCGTTTAAGAACATCGTATAACAGGCGCATATCCAGACGATTGGAGGTGTCAGCCACCTGCAGAGCTTCCTTCCCGACTTTCATAGCTTCGGCATAACGCTTCATATCCATGAGATAATCAGCCTGCGACCTGTAGGCCTCCATCATACCTCTGACATTATTATTCTCCTTATAAATATTAATTGCCTCAGATGTATATTCGAGGCATTTTTCCTTATTTTCTGTCATATAGTAACAATACCCGACCCTTATAAGCGCAGCTGCATAATAATTTTTATCTATATCTTTTAATAGGCCGATTGCTTCATCTCCATACTTTATTCCTTCTTTATAATTGCTGTTATTAAGCGCAAATACAGTAAGATTTACCAGTGATACTGCAGTTGCTCGTTTATCTTCGGTTTTTCTTTGAATGGCAAGAGCCTGTAATGTATATTCCGTGGCTTTTTCCTGGTTTCCTGCAGTATAATACAGGGAACCGATGTTACTAAGAACTTTTCCCTGTTTTGTGAGATCACTCACCGATTCATAATATTTCAGAAGATTGGTATAAATCACCATAGCAGTATCGTATTGAGCTGTTACCCTGAAGATATTGGCAATATTATTCAATATATCCACCTCCTTATCTTTATCCGGATTAGACTTCAGACTCTCAAGTGCTTTATTATAAAAGAAGAGGGAACTGTCATTCTTTCCCTGGTTATAATATACATATCCAATCCATGCTTCCGCTTCACCTTTCTTTAGAGTGTTGCCTGAATTTTCTGCTATTATTAACTGCCTCCTGGCTACCGATAATGCAGAAGGAAGGTTATTCACCAGATAACTATCATAAAGCTGGTGCAGTAGTCTGAATTGTTCAGATTGATTTGCAGCATCTACGCCTGACAATACTTTTTGAAGTGAGTCGGTTTTTGATGTAACCTCCTGACCTGTTGCAACATTAAAGGCAATTATTAAAGCCGGGATTAATAAAAATGTTTTCATAATAATTAATTAGTACAAATATCGGAATGCAATATTTCTGAAAAAACCCCCTTTTGGGGGTAAAACAGCTTATGCAAGGTAAATAATTTTGTCTTGATCAAACTAAGTAAAATCAAACAATCAAAATGAAATCAGTATGAAAAAGACATTAATTAATCTGACGGGAGTAATTTTCCTTCTCCTTACATTGAACGGATGTAAAAAAGACGACCCCACACCTGATCCTGTTACCCCTACTGTATCTGTCGGGAAACAAATCACGCACTTTAAAACTGTTACACCTGCTGTCATGGGGGTAATTGATACTATTAACAAAAAAATCAGCATTCCGGTTGCTGCAGGAACAAATGTTACAAGTGTAACTACCGACATCTCACTGGCAACAGGGCATACAATCAGCCCACTATCAGGGGTAGCACAGAATTTCACTAACCCTGTTGTTTATACTGTTAAGTGTCCGAACAACACTACTACTCAATGGACCGTATCAGTGGTCAGTATTGGAGTCACTGTTGATCAGGATATTACTCAATCGGTAACCTGGACCTCAGATAAAGTATATACCATAAACGGGGATATTGAAGTTTCAAATAATTCAATCCTTACGATACAACCGGGTACAGTGATCAGGTTTGCTGCAAATGCCAGCTTAACAGTCGGCTATTCAGGTAACGCAACTCTAATTGCAAATGGAACTGCTGCTCTTCCTATAGTTTTCACCAGTAATGCTATTGCCCCGGCAGCGGGTGCCTGGGAAGGATTGTTTTTTTATGACAAAACTTTGAACAACACCTCATTGGCTTATTGCAATATTCAATATGCAGGAAGCAATTCCAATTACGGGGCAGTAAACCTTATTGGATGCGATATTGCCATTAATAACAGCAGTGTTTCCAATTCAGCAAGCTTCGGCATCGCTACTAACTATCAAAACAGTAAAGGCGGTTTTGTGAGTTTTGCAAATAATACAATCAGCACAACAACTAAATATGGCCTGACATTAGATGCACACAAAGCAGGCACAATCGGTGCCGGAAATACTTTTACAAATAGTATAGGTGTCCTTTTATCGGGTGATTACAGGAGCAGTACATCACAGACCTGGAGGAGCCTGAATGTTCCGTATATTATAGCATCTGAAATAGACATTGACGGTGCACTTACCATTGAAGCCGGTACAACATTCAAGTTTGAATCAACCGGTTGGATGGCTATCGGTTATTATGAATCAACAACCTTTATCGCCGATGGCGGATCAGCAGCAACACCAATAACATTTACATCAACCGCAGTTTCTCCTGCAGCTGGTGCATGGAGGGGCGTAGCTTTTTACGGATTTGCACAGACCAATTCAAAAATGAATCATTGCATTATTGAATATGCGGGAAATAATTCCACTTATGGGGCTCTTGATATGAACAATGATGCATCGATAATTTTTACAAATAATATAATTCGTAACAGTGGAAGTTTTGGTGTAAACCTCGATTGGGATGCTGGTTTTCAGGCATTTACCAATAATACTATTTCGGGATGTGCAAATCACGTAATAGTAATCAATACAAAACATCTTCCTGAACTGGGAACTCCGAATGTGCTAACAGCTGCTGCCGGAAAAGGAATCGAAGTGTCGGGCGATTTTCAATACACTACTCCCGTGATATGGAAAAAACAAACATGTGATTTCTATGTAAAAGGCGGAGAAGTTGATGTAGATGGTATGATCACTATTGAAGCGGGTTCAACGTTCCGTTTTGTAAATGATTCTTTCTTCTGGTTTGGTTATTATGCAAGTACAAAAATTACTGCGATAGGAACCAGTACAAATAAGATCACATTTACCTCAGCATCAGCAAGCCCGGTGGCAGGAAGCTGGAAGGGTCTGGTATTTGATGAGAACTATACACAAACAAATTCTGAATTGAATTATTGCCAGTTCGAGTATACAGGAATGCAGACAAAACCGGCAATTTATACCGGTATCTCATTTACTGTAGCGAACACAACAATATCCAATTTCAGTACAACTCATCCGGCCTTATACAAAACAGGGATAACAGTACCTTCGGGTACGGGAAATAATTTTACGTGGTTTGGTAACTAGTGTTTGAATCTGGTTTAGGTTAACAAGTAAAGGAGCCTGCATAAAAGCGGGCTTCTTTTTTTTTATATTTTTGATGGCAGAATAATTTACCAGCAACCATTAAATGAATAATCCGAAAATTACTTTCAGGCAGATTGAAGAAAAAGATAACAATAAGATCGCGGAACTGATCCGGACTGTCTTCAGGGAACTCAATATCGCCAGACCCGGTACTGTTTATTTCGACCCTACTACAGACAATTTGTTCGGACTTTTTACCACACCCGGATCTGAGTACTGGATTGCTGAAGAAGAGGGTGCTATGGTTGGAGGCTGCGGGGTTTTTCCTACTCCTGGCTTACCCGAAGGGTGTGCGGAACTTGTTAAGTTTTATCTTGCTGCCCGGCACAGGGGAAAAGGTATCGGGTGGCAATTAATGGAAAAGACTTTTGAGTCGTCTAGGAAACTTGGCTATAAACAACTTTACCTTGAGTCCCTTCCCGAACTTGGAAAAGCAATAAGTTTGTATGAAAGGGCAGGGTTTAAAATGTTAAAAGGACCCCTCGGCAACTCGGGTCATTTCGGATGTGATATCTGGATGGTTAAAGATTTGTAGTGATCTAAAAATCATTAGAGGCGTTACCAAGTATCCTGAAGTTATAGGTAACCATAAAAATAGGTTGTCCGAAAATTGACATCTGGTAGCCTTTTACAATCCCGTCTTCCACTCTGAAGAAAATTGAATAGGGATTTCTTCTGCCGAGTACGTTATAAGCTGTGAATGTAAGTGATGAGTGGTTGAGTTTTTTTGCCTTAAGGTTGCCGTTAAAAGTTGCAGCCAGATCAAGTCGGAGATAGTCGGGTATACGGAATTCGTTTCTTTCGGAGTAAAACACCCTGTTTACATTTAGGAAATTATAGTAGGCGACAGGGTATGTAATAGGCCTGCCGGTATTGTAAACAAAATTCGTTGTGAAATTAAACCTCCTGAATAACTTTGTGTTAGCTACGAACTTCAGGTCGTGTGGTTTATCATAATTAGCAGGGAAATAATTTCCCCGGTTAACTTTTTCTTCTTCAAACTGCCCATCAACTCTTAACATAATTCTGGAATATGTATAGCTGATCCAGCCGGTAACAGTTCCAACCTGCTTCTTAAGCATCAGTTCAATGCCATATGCTTTGCCATCACCGTTTATGATGTCTGTTTCAAGATGATTATTCATTAGAAGTTCAGCGCCACCCTTATAATCAAGCACGTTTTTTATATTCTTGAAGTAAACTTCAAGTGAAGTTTCAAGAGCTTTGCTGTTGATATTCTTATAAATACCAATTGAATACTGATCGCCTCTTTGGGGCCTTATAAAATTATCGCTGAGTTTCCAGATATCAGTCGGGGTCATCGATGTTGTATTGGATATCATGTGCAGATATTGGAAGTTTCTTTGAATACCTGCTTTAATTGAGAGATCAGGTGTGAGAACAAATCTTGAAGAAAATCTGAATTCGATACCGGGATAAATTTTTAAGAGCTCCCCGTTTCCAAATGACAGTGTATCCGTAATGTTTTCAATTGACCTGGGCCTGTTTTCATTATAAACCAACCGTGTTTCCGGTCCGAAGGAGGTAAACATGGAAAAACGTAACCCCCCGGAAATCAGTAACCTGGGCGAAATTTCAAATTCGTCGCTAATATATAATGAAGGTTCAATCGCTCTCTCTTTTTCAAGCGTTTTAGGTTTTATTCCTGAATACTCTCCCACGGGATTCTGAATACCAGGTTGCAGAGAATAATTGATGGCATCGAGGCCAAATTCAACTTTATGCCTCTCAATTGGACGGTAACTGAAATCTGCCCTGAGGATCTGCTGATTTAACTTATATTTTAAGGTGTAGTAGGTTGTGGAGTCCTGTTTGGAGTTGTCGAGGTAATCATAGTTGCTTAAAATTGCAGAAAACTGTGATGAAAGCCTCGGGTTAAAGACATGTCGCCATTTTAATGTTGATGCAAGATTTCTGTAACTGATTGCACTCTCTTTGTAATAATCAAAATAATCATTGCTCAGATAACCTGAAAGGGATATTGTGTTCCTGTCATTGGGATGAACCGTAAGCAGTCCCTGAAAATCGTTGAAACTGGCCCTGCTTTTCTGTAGTTGAATGTCTTTCAGTAATCCCAGAATCCAGTCAGAATATGTAGCCCGAGAACTGAGAATAATTGAACTTTTGTTTTTGACAATGGGTGTTTCAACCATCAACCTTCCTGTGAGCGGACTAAATCCTCCACTCAGATTAAATTTCTCATTGCTGCCCTCCTTTAGTGTGATGTCCATTACAGAAGAGACCCTTCCACCGAATTTTGCCGGTATTCCGCTCTTATACAGGGTTACATCTTCGATCATGTCGGAGTTGAAAGAGGAAAAGAAACCAAAAAAGTGAGAAGGATTAATTATCGGTGCATAATCGAGGAGAATAAGGTTCTGATCAGCACTTCCTCCCCTTATATTATAGCCCCCTGAGGCTTCTCCTACAGATGTTACGCCGGGTAAAAGCAATGAGCTTTTAAATAGATCAACTTCGCCTAATCCCATTGGTATCTGTTTGAGCATCTTGATATTAATCTTTTCGACACCCATTCTAACATTCCGCACAATATTTTCTCTGTTTGCCGATACAATAACTTCATTGAGCTGATTTGTTTTTTCAGACATTTCCACATCAAGAATCCCGTCGGAATAGATAATAATGTTCCTTACTGTCTGGCGCAGTCCCACCATCCGGTATTCGACCTGATACTGACCTTTGGGAAGGTCAAGGGAGTAGTAACCGACACTGTTCGTGATCGCACCTGACTTCAGTTTTTCAATATAAACTATTACCCCGGCAAGAGGCTCGCCGGTTCCGGGACTTGTTAAAGTGCCTGAGAGTGTTACAATTTCCCTGTTTGCTGAACCGGAAGGATTGCCAATTTTATAAACCCTGTACTCGTTGTTTATTACTATTTCTTCTGTTTTTTGAACCGGCCTGGTATAGCTGGTGGTATCTGTTTTTGCCTGATTTTTTTCAAGGTATTCAAGATATTCTTTCCTGAAATTTGTTTTTATATGATATCCCTTTGAAAGTATAACTTTATTATCGTCGGTTATAATGAACGAAAGTCCGTTTTTCACCAATGATTTTTCAAGCAGATTATCAAGTGATTCATTATCAGAGTTAATATCGAGAAAAAGGCTGTCAGTCCAGTTGTTTGTATAGAAGACCTTTACAGGAATTGTTTTTTCAAGTGTGTCAGCAAGATCCTTAAACAGTATTTGCTTAAACCGGAGGGAAAGTTTATTGTCTTGCGCACCTGCATTTGAAATTATGAACGCAGCAATTAATATATATATAAATCTCTTCATTCAGCTCATTTTCCTGAACTTATAAGGGAGTCGTAAAATTTCAGGATGCTGACAAGATCATACTTATTGGCCCTCCTGATTTTTATCCCTGCAGTTTTTGTGAATCGTTTAACATCTTCTGATTTGTCGCCAAAAATTGCCAGAAAGCTTTTTTTGTTTTTAAATGACGAAAATTTTCCGCTGGCACCAATGTAATTTTCGGGTGAATATTTGTAATTGTTCCTTCCGTCCTTTACATATTCTGAAGATCTGTGTCTTATAAGATATTTACTACTACCCTGATAAACCACCTCATAGAATCCCTCGTTCAGATTCATTGATAATGCCTCAGCTCCACTGAAGTTTTTAAAGATTGTACTGTCATCTTCAAAATAGAGGTTGAATCCATCAACGATATCCCTGTTTAGGGCTATCTGCGGAAACTGAAAATTTATTGTCCTGCTGGTATCAGTATAAATTACTTCATCAAGGTAAGTGTCGTATTGTAAGGACAGATTATTATACCTCCTGGATTTTGTTATTATACTTGCAGATCTCTTCTTTTCAAATAGGAACAAGGGTTTCTCCCGGCTTCTGGAATAGTAGCTTTCGTATTCTTTTCCGTTTAAAAACTCTTTTGGTGATTCAACTTTAGCAGAATATAAACTGTGAATATATGCTTCCTGCTGGTTTGTAATTTTAAGTATCTTGTTGGTTCCGGCGGAATTTAATGAACTGTTATTCAGGATATTCCCATTTTGACCTGCCAGTGGATTAGTAATAAAAAAAAAGGAGAGCGGAATAATTACCGCCATCGGATTAAGAGACCGGATTTTCATTACCCGAAATAACTAATTTTTATAATCTGATGTACATTTTGACTATTATTTATTTTTATTCGATAATTTCATATTTTCGTAATAGGGCGACAATTTAGAAATATTAAATTTGTAGTGGTTTAAATATTATAAGACTATCGGCAATTATTAATAAAGTTAGCATTTTTTGTATTTATACCCCCTTCCCAACCTTCCCCCAGGGGG